>JAPLGX010000021.1 GCA_026389925.1 Chloroflexota bacterium | reverse complement strand
GACGAGCACAGCCTGAACGGGCACACGCTGGTAGGCCACAACGAGGATTGGATGCCGGAGGACGAGGACGACGTGGTGCTGGTGAACGCCGAGCCGGAGGGCGAGCCGGCCTTCCTGGCCATGACCTACGGCGCCCTGCTTCCGACCATCGGCTTCAACGCGGCCGGCATCGCCCAGTGCTGCGACTCGGTGTACCCGAGCGACGTGCGGGTGGGCGTGCCGCGCATCTTCGTCTCGCGCCAGGTGCTCGCGGCGCGCACGATCTCGGAGGCCATCTATGCCGCGCTCATCCCGCAGCGCGCGGCGGGTTACAACCACCTGATCGTGCACTCGAGCGGCGAGGGCTACAACATCGAGGTCTCCGCGCGCCATTTCTCGATGGCCTACGGCACGAACGGGCTCCTGGTGCACACCAACCATTACCTGAGCCGGCATATGGCGCGCCTGGAGAAGAACTCGGATCTCCTCATCAGCTCGCGTGTGCGCTACTTCCGCGCGCTGCGCCTGCTGCGACGCACGCCGCGCCACGACGTCTCCTCCTTCCAGCGCATCCTGCGCGACCACGTCAACCATCCCAATTCGATCTGCTCGCACGCCGTGATCGACGACAACCCGCTCGACCGCCAGAAGACGATCTGCTCGATGGTGATGGACCTGGACGACCTGCAGATGCACATTGCCTGGGGCAACCCGTGCCAGGCGCAGTTCTACACTTACCCGCTCGAACCGTGAGCCGCTGATGGGCGGACGCGCGGCCTGGGAGGCGCACGAGCGGGCGTTGGTGGCGTGCCGGCGCTGCCCACGCCTGGTGGCCTGGCGCGAACAGGTGGCGCGCGAAAGGCGCCGCGCCTACCGAGAGTGGGACTATTGGGGCCGGCCGGTGCCCGGGTTCGGCGACCACGCGGCGCGGGTGCTCGCGGTGGGCCTGGCGCCGGGAGCGCACGGCTCGAACCGCACCGGGCGTATGTTCACCGGCGACGCCTCGGGCGACTTCCTCTACCCGGCCCTCCATCGCGCCGGGTTTGCCACCCAACCCAGCTCAACTTCGCGCGAAGACGGGTTGGCGCTTACCGACCTCTTCATCACGGCCCTTTGCCGCTGTGTGCCGCCCGCGAACAAACCCACCCCGCGCGAGATTGCGAACTGCCGGCCGTTTCTCGCCACCGAGCTCGGCCTGTTGCCCCACGTGCGCGTGATTGTGGCGCTCGGGCGTCTGGCGTTTGAGGAGGTGTGGCGCATCCACCCACACGACGGGGGCCGCCTGGCGCACTTCGCGTTTGCCCACGGCGCGCATGCGCGCATAGGCGAGGGCCTGCCATGGCTCATCGCTTCGTATCATCCCAGCCGGCAAAACACGAACACCGGAAGGCTCACCGCGCGCATGTTCGACCGCATCTGGACTCTCGCGCGAAAGCTGGCGGAGGCCGACGTGTGACTCGGACGTAAATTGGTGGGTCTGACCTCGGAAGGACTCGCGGCCTCGGGATTCCCCCGAGGCCGCCAAGAGTCCCTTGTCTTCGTAGGACTAACATGCAGCTCGCAAGTCTGGACGGCGAGAGGTCCAGGGCAGAACGCATGCCTCCTCCGACCGGGCTTTCTGTGGAAGGCGCACCCTGCGCGCCCTGCTCATCGCGCTGGCGTTCCGTGCCTGGACGACGCAGGCCTCCACGGCCCGCCGGGTGCCCATCGGCCTGCGAACCGGTCAGCGTGCTGGACCGGCGGGAGAAGGAGGGCCGCCAGCACAGGCACAACCGCCTCGAGCTCGGTCGGTCCCGGCAAGCGCGACCGATCGAGAAAGGCACGCCACATGCGTTGCCGAAGCGGGTCGCGGGCGATTTCCTCAGTCAGCGCCACGGGCGGAACCCTCGGCAGAGGGGTCAGCCTGGCGCGAAAGGTGGCCTGCATCGCTCGTTGGAGAGTATCCCCTGCGAAAGACCGCTGGCTGGCCAGGAACCACAAGTCATAGACGTCTTTCATGCGGCTGCTTTTCACGCCCAGCCGGACCAGGCTCTCGAACTTCTCCGCCACCACGGTTTCTGGAGGATACGCGCGCACCCTGGCCGCGGGAAACCCGAGCAGCGAGGGCAGTTCCACCTTGACCGGCCGCGGTGTGACCGGATCGCCAAAGCCCACATCCACCTGCAGCGGGATGAGGGCCTTGCCAAGATGGGCCTCGGCGTGGAGGCGCACCCCGCGGTAGACCGCCATCCCCAGGATCTCTTCGCCTCCGACCGAGGCCGGGTCGAAGTCTAGCCCATCGGGCGGCACGCCGAGCCGGCACACGGACCGCACGATCTCCACCTGTGTCTCTGGCCGGTTGTCTCCGTACCCCAAGAGGTCCAGGTCAAGCGTCGGCCGATAGGGCTCGGCATGCCAGGCCGCAAAGAGCACGGCCCCCCTCAGCAGGAAGCGTCGGGCATGGGTGGAGCATGACAGCCGGTAGAGGAAGCGCTCGATTGCATAGCGGATGAGAAGCTGCTGCAACTCTTCCCCGCGATCATGCGCCATGTCGAGGAGGCGCGCCTTGACCGAGGCGGAGAGGTTCGGGCCGGCGGCGACGGGCCTGCTCCGCGTCATTCGAGGGACTCCAGGTAGGGGCGTAGGACTCGCGCCACCCGGTCCACCTGCGCGAAGCGCCAAAGCTCGTCCAGGGTGAAGCGCTTCGCCCGCCAACCCTCGCGCAGCGCCTCCAAGGCCACATCCAGGCCGAGCTTGTTGCGGAACTTGAAACAGTCGGCCACCGTCTTGGCGGGAGTCGTCACGCGCAGCGACACCCCCTCCACCGTGTGTGGCGCGTGGCCTGCCTCAAATGCCTGTCCGGAAAAGCGCACAACACGCACTGGCAGATCGCGGATGACCGGGCGCCAGGCCTTGCCGGAAATGGCCACCCACACCTCCAGGGGTGAGAAAGTGGTCATGCCGTGAAAGCGGAGAGCGGTCAGGAGGCACAGCACGCCCCCCGGGATGCGCGCGCCGACCAGGGCCAGCGTGTGATGCTGGCTGATGTCCGCCTGTCCCAGCCGGTAGAGCCCGCGGCTCTCACGCACCAGGACCCCGCGCGCCGTCAGGCGGGAAAGGTATTCCCGTGGCAGACCCCGTTCATCCAGGTCGCGTGCGCGCAGCACGCCGCGGAGGTGAGCCAGGTCGATCAGCTCTTGTGTGGGGTTCCTCATGGGGGGGCGCGCGCCGGGAGACATGTTGCATACCCTATGCTATAGTAAGTAATTACATAGGAATGGTAACACACCCGCCGCACTCTTTCAAGTGTAAGGACTCGCGGGGCCCCCGTTTTCAAAGGCCACTCTCCGAGTTCCCTCATGTCGGCACGGGCGAGGCTCCTAGAACCGCCTCATGCCTTGCCATCCGGCCAACCCCTGTCGCGGGGAAGATGCGCGACCATAGAATTGCGCGCGGGAAGGATGCAAGCTGTCGCGGGATGGCAACAATCCGGGGGTAGGGGACCAGCCGCCAACCGCCACACGAACGGACGCTGGCCCGCTCATTGGCCGAATTCGAATTCGCCGATCTCGATCGGGGCCGGGTTGGGCTGCCCGCGTCTTTGATCCTCAGCCCTGGGCTGCCCTCGATCCAGGCGTGAAGGGGATCATGATGTGGCCCAGGTTCTCACGCAGCCATCGAGCAAAGAGGTCGGCAGGCGGCGAGCCGGGAGGCTCAGACGCGGGGAGAAGACAGCGCAGCGTTTCAATGCGCAGGAGGGCTTCCTCGAGCGGCACGGCGTGGCCGCGCTCGATGGAGACCCGACGGACGAAGAGTGCGCCCTGCGTGCGGTGGCAGCGCGCGGCTGCCAGTTTGCGGTCGAATGTGGGGGAGATGTCCAAGACGAAATCGGCCGGGTCGTCGGCATTGACCAGCCGCCGGCGCGGGTGCTCGGCAAAGTCGGCGCTGAAACCATAGAGGAGGGGCGCGCACGTGCCAAGCCCCTGAACCGCAAGCAGCGCCGCCTGGTTGGCCTGACGGTGCCCCGGGTGCCCGTACTCGCCGTTGGACCCGTGTGAGATCACCACTTCAACCGGATGCGTGCGGATGTAGTCCGTGAGGCGCGCCGCAGCCTC
>JAPLGX010000223.1 GCA_026389925.1 Chloroflexota bacterium | reverse complement strand
TACATGGACGAGGCGGCGTCCGTGTTGCGACGCGAGAAGATACGTCCGCCTTCGCG
The DNA here is from genome assembly GCA_026389925.1 of Chloroflexota bacterium. Classification (GTDB taxonomy): domain Bacteria; phylum Chloroflexota; class Anaerolineae; order Anaerolineales; family RBG-16-64-43; genus RBG-16-64-43. The sequence goes on along the minus strand of JAPLGX010000223.1, from coordinate 4,148 downwards.
GGTCGAAATCCTTGCCCGGCGCGCGTTGCGGCAATTGCCACCGGCTGTGCAGCGCCGGCTGCCCGAAGGAATTGCCTATACGGCCCGCATCATCGAGAGCACCGACCTCGACGGGCGCACCCCGCAGTGGCGAGTGACAAATGAGCGCTTCATCTAAGAGGGGCGAGTGACCGTCCGCTCTCGTGCGCCCGGCACGCCCTTGAAAATCCTTCAGGTGGCAGGTGCCGCCCGTGCTGGCGGCGGCGAACAGGTTGCGCTGTGCTTGCACCAGGGCTTCCTGGCACGCGGCCACCAGGCGTGGCTGGCCGTCGGCAGCGGCGCGGACCTCCCGATTGAAGGCTTGGTGGCTATCCCGAATCGCTGGACGGTCGGCGGCTGGCCGCGTGCCGTCCGACGCGCGCAGGGCTGGCTGTTGCGATTGACCAGAGGCCGCGGGCAGTCGCGCCTCGATGCCTTCCTCGAAGCGCTGGTCTTCCCAGGCGTAGCCTGGGATCTCGCCATCGGTCGCGAGGATTACACCCAGCCGGGGACGTGGCTCTTGCCGCGTTCACTGCCTGCGTCTCCGGATGTCATCCAACTGCACAACCTCCATGCACGCTGGCTGCGACGCGAGGGCTTCTTCGATCTGCGCGTCTTGCCTGGGTGGAGCCGCCGCAGGCCGGTCGTCCTCACGCCGCACGATCCGTGGCTACTCACCGGGCACTGCGCGCACCCACTCGGCTGTCCGCGTTGGATGATCGGATGCGGGAGATGCCCGGACCTCGACATCTATCCCGCGGTGCGCCGCGACGCCACGGCCGCGAACTGGCGGCGCAAGCGCCGGCTCTTCGCGGAAAGCCGGCTGTACCTTGCCACTCCGTCCCGATGGCTGATGTCGATGTTCGACGAGGCAGGCTTTCCGGCAGTGGAGAGGCGCGTGATCCCGAACGGCGTGGAGAGCGATGTGTTCACGCCGGGCGATCGGCGTGCCGCGCGGCGGGCACTCGGGCTGGATGAGCAGCGGCCGATCGTTTTGGTCGTGGCCAACCACCTGCGCACCAATCCGTGGAAAGGATACGATTGGGTCCGCGAAGTGGCGGCGCGTCTGGGCGCGGCGGAGGCGCAGCCGGTGGACATCGTGTGTGCCGGTGACGAGGGGCCCACCCAGCCGGCCGGCCAAGCGCGCCTGGTCTTTGCCGGTCAAATTGAGGGTGCACAACGCATGGCAGACTACTATCACGCGGCAGATGTGTACCTGCATCCCAGCCGGGCCGATACCTTCCCACTGGCCGTGCTGGAGGCAATGAGTAGCGGGTTGCCTGTTGTCGCAACAGCCGTTGGAGGAATTCCCGAACAGGTGGAGGACGGCGAAAGCGGGTTCCTCGTGCGCCCGGGCGACTTGGCCGAGATGACTCATTGGCTGAGTACCGTCATAGATGATGAGACTCGGGCGCGGGCAATGGGCGCGTGTGGCCGGGCCAGGGTGCTTCAGTCCTTCTGCCTCGAGACCCAGGTGCAGGCGTATCTGGATTGGTACGACGAGATGCTCGGCGGACAGGGCGGGCGGCAAACCGCATACCCGGTGGACTGAGACTCGTGTCGTGAGCACTTTGCCTCTGATCTCCATTGTGACTCCCTCTTTCAACCAGGCGGAATACCTGAGTGCCTGCATGGCGTCCGTCCTGGGCCAGGACTACCCGCGCCTTGAGTACCTGGTCCTGGATGGCGGATCGACGGATGGCAGCCGTGATGTTATCCAAAGACACGCCACCCGTTTGGCCTTTTGGGCGAGCGAGGCCGACCGTGGGCAGGCCAGCGCGGTGAATAAGGGCTGGGCGCGCGCGCGCGGCGAGATCCTCGGATGGTTGAACTCGGATGACCGGCTGGCTCCAGGCGCGCTCGAGCATGTCGCACGTATCTACCAATCGCATCCGGATGCAGCCATGATCTTTGGCGACATCCAGGAGGTCGACTCCCTCGAGCGGCCGGTGCATCTCAAGCACATGGCCAACTTCGATGTGCGCACGTTGCTCTTGGGCAAGAACATGGGCCAGCCGGGGGTCTTCATCACGCGGCGCTGTTACGCGGCGCTGGGCGGGCTGGACGAAACGCTACACTATGCGCTCGACTTCGAATACTTCGTGCGCGCGTGGCTGGCCTTCCCGGTTGCGGAGATGCAGTACAGCGAATCGGTGCTCGCCTTCTCGCGTTTGTGGGGTGGGACAAAAAGCGCCCGGGACGCCTCGCGTTTCGGCGAAGAGTACCGCCTGGTGCTTGACCGCGTCTTCGCGCGTGCCGATCTCACACCGCAGTTGGTGAACCTGCGCCGGCGTGCGTACAGCCGCGCGGTTGAGTTCCGCCAGGCGCGTCTGCATTTCGAATCGCGGCGCACCACCGACGCCCGGCGCTGGCTCCTGCGGGCGGCCTGGCACGAACCGCAACCGGTGGAGAAGCTGCGCATGCTCTGGTTCGGCGCGCGCTATCTCATGGGCCTGCACGTGCCGCCGGCGAAGGACTAGCCGATGCGCATCTGCCTGCCCACCGGTATCTTCCCTCCCGACATCGGCGGCCCGGCCTCTTACGTGCCGCGCATCGCGAAGGCTCTTGTCGAGCGCGGGCACGCGGTCGAAGTCATCACCCTGAGCGATGCACCCCACGACGACACCCCTTACCCTTTCGTCGTGCAGCGCATTCCGCGCGGCATGGCACGCTTGCCGCGCATGGCCAGGACCATCGCGCGCATCGCGCAGGCCGCACGCCGCGCGGAGGTTGTCTTCGCCAACGGGCTTTTCATCGAAGCGGTGCTGGCGCGCGGGTTGGTGCGGCGCCCGCTGGTGATGAAGGTTGTGGGCGACTGGGCCTGGGAGCGTGCCACGCTCAATCGGCAGACTGAAGACGGCCTGGAGGGTTTTCAGACGCGGCGCCAGAGACCGCGCATCGAGATGGTTAAGAGTCTGCGCGCATGGGTCACGCGCCGGGCGCAATACGTGATCGTGCCGAGCCGCTTCCTGGCGGATATCGTGGCCCAGTGGGGCGTCGCGCGCGAACGAGTCTCGGTCATCTACAACGCCCCGGATTTGGCGGCTGCGCAGAATATCGAGTTGCCGCCCTTTGGTGGGATGACCCTCACCGTTGTTGGCCGACTTGTCCCTCATAAGGGTATTGTTCCGCTTCTGCGCGTGATAAGCACAATTCCCAGTGTGCGCCTCCTCATCGCTGGCGAAGGCCCATCGCGAGATGCCCTCGAGAAGGAAACCGCGGGATTGGGTCTGCAGTCTCGCGTGATATTCCTTGGGTCTCAGTCACGGGAGGCGGTGGCGGGATTGCTGGGTCAAGCCAATCTGATGGTGCTCAATTCCACCTATGAGGGCCTGCCGCATGTCGTGCTCGAGGCTTTCGCCGCGGGTACGCCGGTGCTGGCCACGCGCGTGGGCGGCACGCCGGAGGTCGTGGAGCATGGCGTGAGCGGCTGGCTGATCTCTTCTGGGGATGAAGCCGAACTCGGCCGGGCCGTCCGTTTGCTGCTGGAAGATCCGGCCCTGCGCGACAGGCTGCGTGAGGGAGGGCGGCGTATGCTCACGCAGCGCTTCCGCTGGGAAACGCTCGTCGAGCAAACGCTGGCTGTGCTTGAGGGGCACACGAAGTGAATCTCTTGATGCTCGGCGTCGGCGCGGCGGGGCTCGATGACCCGCGCAGCGAGCCGGTGCAGCGGCACCTGGAATACGCGCGCCGGCTGGGCGGGCACATCGACCTGATCGTGGACAGCCCACGCCCGATGTGCATCGAACACGGCCCGGGGCTGCGCGTGTGGACGACTGGAGCCGGCCGCATGGTTTATATCGCCCGGGCGACCCGCCTCGCATTGCATGCCGCCCTCGATCGACCTCCGGACCTGATCACCACGCAGGACCCGTTTCTCACGGCCTACGTCGGGCTGCGCCTGCGGCGCCCTCTTCGTCGGCCGGTCATCATCCAAAACCATTCGTCGTTCCTAGGCGAACCTCATTGGGTTCGTGAGCGGCCGGTGGTGTACCACGCATTACGCGAACTGGCTCGAGCGCTTCTGCGTCGCGCGGATGGCTGGCGCGTGGTGAATGAGCGCGAGCGTGAGTATTATGTCGAGAGGCTGCGCTTGGCGGCCGATCGCGTTCGGGTGCTGCCCGTTCCAT
>JAPLGX010000107.1 GCA_026389925.1 Chloroflexota bacterium | reverse complement strand
GAGGTGCTCGCCGATCGCCGGGCGGTGCTCGTGGCCAGCTCGGATCTTTCCCATTTCTATCCGCAGCCGGTGGCGGAAGCGCTCGACCGCGAGATGCTCGCGCGCATTGCCGCTTTCGACCCGCTGGCCGTTATGCGCGCCGAAGAGGAAGGCCGCGGGTTCGCCTGCGGGCGGGCTGCCGTAGCCGCGGTGCTGTGGGCCGCGCGCGATCTGGGCGCCAACCGCGTGAGCCTCCTGCACTATGCCACTTCGGGCGCGGTGACCGGCGACCTCGAATCGGTGGTGGGTTACGGCGCGGCCGTCATCTGGCAGGAGGCCGAGTCTATGCCCGGCCGAGAGGATCGACCCCGGTGAGCGCCTTCCGCCTGATGGATATGCTGGGCCTGGCCGGTTTGCTTCTGGCCAATGCCTTCTTCGTGATGGCCGAGTATGCCCTGGTCCGTGCGCGCAGCACACGCCTGGAAGAAATGGAGCGCCAGGGCGTGCGCGATGCAGCGCGCGCCCGCCGCATGTTGCGCGACGCCGAACGCTATATCGCCACCACCCAGGTCGGCATTACCATGGCCGGCGTCGGGATGGGCTGGGTGGGCGAGCCGGCCTTCGCCTTCTTGCTTGAACGTGTGTTGGGTGTGCCTCTGCGCGGGCTGGGGGAAACGGCGGCGCGCAGCCTTTCGGCGCTGAGCGCGTTCGTGCTGGTGACCTTCCTGGCCGTGGTGCTCAGCGAGCTCGTGCCCAAGTCGCTCACCCTCGACAACCCGGAGCGCATCGCGGTGCGTATCGCCCGCCCGCTGGAAGTGCTCAGCCGCATCGGCCGGCCGGTGGTCTGGCTGCTCGAGCGGTCGGCCGGGCTTGTGGCGCGGCTGCTCGGCGCCTCCGGGTCGGCCCGCCGCGGGGCGGCCTACTCGGTGCAAGAACTCAAGTTGCTGGTCGAAGCGGCCCAACGCAGCGGCACGCTGGAGGACAGCGAGCGGGCCATGCTGCATGCGGTCTTCGATTTCGGCGACCTGCGCGTGCGTGAGGTGATGATCCCGCGCACCGAGATGATCGCCGTTCCGGCGGCGAGCACGGTCGACGAGCTGATCGCCATCGCCATCGAGCATCCGTACAGCAAGTTCCCGGTTTACGAGGGCACGCCCGACCAGGTCATCGGCATCGCCCACATCAAGGACCTGATGCGGGCACGCCACGGGCCCGGCCAGGTGGCCACCGTGCGCGGCCTGATGCGCGAAGCGTTGTTTGTCCCCGAGAGCCTGCGCGTGCAGGATCTGCTCGCGCGCTTCCGCGCCAGTCGCCAACACCTGGCGGTCGTTTTGGATGAGTATGGCGGCACGGCCGGGCTGGTGACGTTGGAGGACCTGCTCGAAGAAATCGTCGGCGAGGTTTCGGATGCCTTCGACCGCACCCCGCCTCCGGTCAAGCGCCTGCCGGATGGTAGCGCGCTGGTGGATGGGCTGATGCTCATCGAGGAGGTCAACCAGGCCCTCGGGCTGCACCTGGAAGATGCCCACTACGACACCCTGGCCGGATACATGCTTGGGCGGCTCGGCCGCATTGCCCGCCTGGCCGATGAGGTTGAAGTGCGCGGCATGCGTTTGCGGGTTGAGGCGATGGACGGCCGGCGCATCGCGCGCCTTTCGGTTCGCCCGGCCGCGCCCGTGGCCGCGCCGGAGGCCGCGCCGTGACCCGCTACGTGGAGGTGGCGGTCAACCTGCCTCGGGTGCTTGGCACATTCCACTACCATGTGCTGCCCGATCTGGCCGAGGAGTTGCGACCGGGCCATCTGGTGACGGTCCCGTTTGCCAGTCAACGCGTGCAAGGAGTCGTTCTGGCCGATGTGGATCAGCCGGAGGTGGCCGAGACTCGGCCGGTTGAGGGGCTGCTCGACCGCGAGCCCGTGCTGACGCCCTCCCAACTCCGCCTGGGCCGTTGGCTCAGCGCGACGTATGGTGCATCGCTCGGAGAGTGTTTCGAACTGATGCTCCCGCCCGGCCTGGGCCAGAGGGCGCAGAGTCTGTACGCGCTCGGCGATCCGGACTCTGTGGGTGTGGACCCGTTACAGAAGCGGCTCATCGCGCTGTTGGCCGAGCGCGGGCCGCTGCGCAGCGGGCAGTTGGCGCGCGTCTTCCCTCGCGCGCCGGGGGAGCGTGAAGCGGCGCGCCTGGTGAAGCACGGGGCTGTGCTGCGCACCTCCATCCTGCCTCCGCCGGAGGTGCATGCCAAACATGTGCGCACGGCGCGCCTCGCCGTTTCGCTTGAGGCGGCCCACGCGGCGGCGCAGCGCATGCGCCAGACGGCTCGCGCCCAAGGCCGGGCCGCGGCCGAGCGGCGCGCGCGAGTGCTTGAATTTCTGGCGGCCGAGCGCACCTCGGTCGAGGTGAGTTGGGTTTACGCCCACAGCGGCAGTACGCTGGGCGATCTGAAACTGCTGGCCGACACCGGCTTGGTGGACCTGGACTATCAGGAAGTCTGGCGCGACCCGCTTGCCGGCCGGGCATATCCCGCGGATACCGCGCTCGAGCTCACCCCGGATCAACGAAGCGCGTGGTCCCAGGTTCGCGAGGCGCTGGCTGCGGGCGACGGGCGCGCCATTCTCTTGCATGGTGTGACCGGTTCCGGCAAGACCGAAATCTACTTGCGCGCCGTGGCCGAGGTGCTCGCTCGCGGCGGGCAAGCCATCGTCCTGGTCCCGGAAATCGGCCTCACTCCGCAGACCCTGCAGCGTTTTGGAGCGCGGGTTATGCACGGACTGGGCGTAATGCACAGCCGCCTCTCGGATGGCGAGCGCTACGACACCTGGCGCCGCGCGCGGTCCGGCCTGATCGAGGTGATGCTCGGCCCGCGCAGCGCGCTCTTCGCGCCGCTGCCGCGGCTGGGGCTGATCGTGGTCGACGAGGAACACGACGAGTCGTACAAATCGAATCGCGCCCCGTTCTTTCATGCGCGCGATACAGCACTCGCGTACGCGCGCCAGTTGAACGTGCCGTGTGTGCTCGGATCGGCGACGCCGGACGTCGTGACCTTTGCCCGCGCGAAGGAGGCGCATCTGACCTACCTGGCGTTGCCCGAGCGCGTGCCCTTTGCCGGCGTGCGTGCGGGGGGCCTGCCCGAGGTGCGAGTGGTGGACATGCGTCAGGAACTGCGCGATGGCAATCGCTCGATCTTCAGCCGGGCGCTTTCTCTGGCCCTCGGCGAGTGCCTCGAGCGCGGCCAGCAGGCCATTCTCTTCCTCAACCGGCGCGGCGCGGCCACGGCGCTTTTTTGCCGTTCGTGCGGCCAGTCGGTGAGTTGCCCGCGCTGCGGGTTGCCACTCACCTTCCACGCTGCGGCGCCGGCGGGTGGCGACGATGCGGCCCGCGGGCGCCTGCGCTGCCATCACTGCAACTATCAACGCAGTGTTCCCCCTCGCTGCCCAAACTGCGCCAGCGAGGCGCTGCGGCCACTGGGCGTGGGCACGCAACGCGTGGAGGCAGAAGTGCTGCGGCGCTTCCCGCGCGCGCGCGTCTTGCGCTGGGATGTGGACACCACGCGCACCCGGGACGCGCATGAGATCTTGCTCGAGCACTTCGTGGCAGGCCGGGCGGACGTGTTGGTCGGAACGCAAATGGTGGCCAAAGGTCTCGACCTGCCGCGCGTGACGCTGGTCGGTGTCATCCTGGCCGAGGTCGGCCTCTTTCTGCCGGACTATCGCGCCAGCGAACGCACTTTTCAGGTGCTCACCCAGGTCATTGGCCGTGCCGGGCGCAGCCCGCGCGGCGGCCGGGCCATTCTGCAGACCTTCCAGCCGGATCACTACGCGATCCGGCTGGCGGCTGCCCAGGACTACGACGGGTTCGCCGGCGTGGAACTCGCCCAGCGGCGACAGCTCGGCTACCCGCCCTACACCTGCCTGGCGCGCCTAGTTGTCGCCGCCAACTCTCGCGAGCAGGCGCAGCAGGCGGCGGAAGCGTTGGGGAGTGCGGTGCGCGCCGCAATCGCCGCGGGCGAGCATCGTCAAACCGAGATCGTCGGGCCGGCGCCCTGCTTCTTTGAGCGCGAGGCGGGCCGCTATCGCTGGCAGGTCGTGGTGCGCGGACCACACCCGAGGCAGGTCATCCCAGCGGAACTGCCGGAGAACTGCACCCTCGACGTGGACCCGGTCTCGCTGCTGTAGGCCGGCCGCCGGAGTGGCGGCTTTTGACGGCCTGCGCCGGGCGTGGTATACTTGCGGTCACTCCCGCCCAGAGGCGGGAGAATTTCTGCCCCGAACGGGGTTGCCCTCACCGAGGGCCATCACTCACGCGGTGGACCTGCTCGTGCGTGCTCCTCAGGGATCGCAGCTGCGGAGCGAGCGAGCGGGGATGAAACCGCGGAGGTTGAACGCAAAGGAGTCCTCATGGCGCTGGTCTCGCTGAAATCCCTCCTCGAGGCCGGGGTG
>JAPLGX010000216.1 GCA_026389925.1 Chloroflexota bacterium | reverse complement strand
ACAATTGCCCGGGGCAAACTGTGATCTCGGGCGGCGCGGCCGGGCTCGAGCGGGCGATGGTCCTGGCGCGCGAGCGCGGTGCGCGGCGCGCGGTGCGCTTGGCGGTGAGCATCGCGGCGCACTCGCCGCTGATGAAGAGCGTGGCCGAAGAATTCGCCCAGGCCGTGCGCCAGGCGCCGATCAAGTCGACGCGCGTGCCACTGGTGGCCAACACCAGCGCGGCGCCCATCACCGCGGCCGCCGACATCCAGGCCGAGCTCTCCGCGCAGCTCACCTCGCCGGTGCGCTGGGCCGAATCGGTGCGGCGCATGCAGTCCCTGGGCGTCGCATCCTTCATTGAATTGGGATCCAAGGACGTGCTGGCCGGCCTCATCCGGCGCATTCTGCCGGAGGCCTCGGTTTCGAGCCTTGGCACGCCCGAAGACTTGGTCGCATTCGGCGGCGCGGCCACCTAGCACGTTTGCCGCGGCGCCCAGCCGCCGGCAACATCCCGATCTCACAGCCACATCATGTCCACCTCCGCTCTCCTCCCGCTGCCTTCGGAATCGCTCGATCTGGTCGTGCCCGATCGCGCGCTGCCGTTCGTCATTCTGCAGCGCACCCGGTTGCAGCGTCTTTCGGGAATCACCGATCTCTTACGCCGGCCCTACTACGCGTGGTTGGCGAGGCTCGAGGCGTGCGTCTGGGCGGCGGACATCCGCCGCAGTTTCGTCGCCCTGATGCGCCGCGAGTACGCCATCCTCGCGCCGTTCCTTCCGCCGCAGGTCGATCACATTCTCGATATCGGCTGCGGCGTGGCGGCGATCGACGCCTTGGTCTTCCAGCATTACCGCCGCGATGCGCGGCTCACCTTCTCGCTGCTCGACCGAACGCAGACCGACCCACGCCCGCGCTACGGATTCGCCGGCCGCGGCCACTTCTACAATAGCCTGGAGGTAGCCCGCGAGCTCCTGCTCGCCAACGGCGTGACGGCGGATCGCATCCGCCTGATACCGGCCGAAGAGGGATTTGCGGTCGCAACGCGAGATGTGGATCTGGCGATTTCGCTGCGGGCGTGGGGGTTTCACTTCCCGGTTGAATGCTATCTGCCGGAAGTGATGCGCGCGCTGCGGCCGGGCGGGTGGCTGATCATCGACGTGCGCCCGGGGACGGGCGGCGAGGCGGCACTGCGCCGCGCGGGGGTGGAAGTGCACGAGATCAAGAGCAAACCCAAGTATTTGTGCCTGGCGGGCCGCAAGCCGGAATTGGGCGGCGGGCCAAGTTTGCAGCCCAGGTAGTCTGTGGTTTAGAATGAAGCGCGCCACGGAGTGGGGGGCGATGCCCGAGGTGTGGAGGACGGAGTGCAGCGGACGCTGGAGGGCAGGGTTGCGCTGGTGACCGGTGCCTCGCGCGGGATTGGCCGTGCGATCGCCCTCGAAATGGCGCGATGCGGCGCGGTGGTGACGGTGAACTACATCGCGCGCGCAGATGCGGCGGCCGAAGTGGTGAGCGCGATCCAGGCGCTGGGCGGGAAAGCAGCCGCGGTGCAGGCCGACGTGGCGGACTTCGCCCAGGCCGAGGCCCTGGTGCAGGGCGTGGTGCAGGCCCACGGGCAGATCGACATCCTGGTTAACAACGCGGGCATCACGCGCGACAGGCTGCTCCTGCAGATGAGCGAGGCCGATTGGGATGAGGTGCTGCGCACCAATCTCAAGAGCACCTTCAACTGCTCGCGCGCGGCGGTGAGGAGCATGATCCGCCGCCGATCGGGGCGCATCATCAATATCACCTCAGTTTCCGGGCAGTTGGGCAATGCCGGGCAAACCAACTATGCCGCCTCCAAGGCGGGGCAGATCGGCTTCACCAAATCGTTGGCCCGCGAGGTAGCCTCGCGCCACGTCACGGTGAATGCGGTGGCGGCCGGATACATCGAGACCGACATCTGGGCCAAGGTGCCGCAGGACATTCGCCAGGGAATGCTCAAGCTCACCCCGCTGGGGCGCACGGGCACGCCCGAAGACGTGGCTTACGCGGTCTCGTTTCTGGCATCCGACCGGGCGGCCTTCATCACCGGGCAAGTGCTGGGCGTCGACGGCGGCATGGCGATGATGTGAGAGGGACCATGGACAATTCATCCGCTGCAGGCAAGACGTTCATTTCGCCGGGGGTGCTGATCACCGTGGCCAAACTGGCGGCCCTCGGCGTGCCGGGTGTGGCGCGCATGAGCCCGGTGCCGGGCGGGGTCAATCAGTTCTTCCGCCGCGGAACGGCCGACGGGGTGCGCCTGGAGACGAGCGGCGATACGGTCTCGGCCGATTTGTATCTTGTGGTCGAGCAGGACTACAACGTGCGCGAGGTCGCGCGCCAAGTTCAGCACGAGGTGGCACGCGCCATTCGCGATCTCATCGGGCTGGAAGTGGGAAGGCTCGACATCCATCTGGAAGACATCGACCTGGCGCCGGCCGGACCGCCGGCGGCCGAGGGCTGATCCAGACCCAACGAAAGGGCCCGCCGCGCGGCGGGCCACAAGGTGCATGAAGGGTCGCCGCAAAGCACGCGCGCTGGCGCTGCAGGTCCTTTACGAAGTTGACAGTTCCAACCATCCTCCGGGGACGGTGCTCGAGCAGCGGCTCGAGGATTCGCCGCTCACGGAGGATCTGGGTGGTTTTGCCCAGCGCCTGATTTTCGGTGTGCTCCAGCACCGCGCCGATCTCGATCGAATGATTGCCCGCTTTGCGCCGGAGTGGCCGGTGGAACAAATGGCGCCGGTGGACCGCAATGTGTTGCGTCTGGCGCTGTGGGAATTCGCCATCGGGCGCGAAACCCCGGTGCGGGTGGCGATCAACGAGGCGGTGGAAGTGGCCAAAGTCTTCGGGTCGGAAAGTTCGCCGCGCTTCGTCAACGGCGTGTTGGGCAGCCTGGCCGATCACGTGGACGAGGCCGCCCGCGCCGGCCGAGGCGGAGCGTAGGCCCATGGAATTCTTGGGCATCGGCCCGCTCGAGCTCGTGCTGGTGCTGGTGATTGCACTGCTGGTGATCCCGCCCAACCAGTTGGGCAAAGTGGGCCGCGCGATCGGCCGGTTCCTCAACCGCATGTTCCGATCCGACTCGTGGCGTGTTTTCCGTCAAGCCTCCAGTGAATTGCAGAACCTGCCGAGCCGCTTGGCGCGCGAGGCCCAGCTGGAGGAGCTGCACACGATCGAGAAGGAGATGGCTCTGCCGGACTTGAAGGCGGCGCTCCATGCGCCGTGGGCCGCGCAGGCCGATCAGGGCGCGGCGCCGCTGAGCTACCCCACTCCCCCGCCGCCCGCAGCCCCGGTGCCCGACACCGGCGACAGCGCAGTCGC
>JAPLGX010000323.1 GCA_026389925.1 Chloroflexota bacterium | reverse complement strand
CCCAGTGAGGGGTTTGCCTTGTACCAGGTCGCAGGCAATGTCCAGTCGTCGCCCGGGTCGGCCTCATAGATGACCGTAAAGAACGTCGGGTCTTCGATGATCCCGGCAGCCACGCGCTTGGCATAGTCATAAGTCTCGTAGCAGATGGATTCCTGGTCGTTTCCCGCCGTCGTGATTTCGATGACGAGCGGTTGGGAGCGCGCGCCCACGGCCGTCGTAATGAGGTCGACCAGCTCTGGATTATCGAAGGCGTAGAGTTCGTCGATGACCGCGCCACTGACGTTGTATCCGGCTTTGGTCTTGACATCGCTCGACATGGAACGCAGGACGGACCGGGTCTTCTCCTGGACAATGGACGTCTGAAATGCCCTGATCCGATCTGTGAGGACGGAAGATGTCTCGGCCATGATCTTGGCCATGTCGAAGACGATATGCGCCTGCTGTTTATCATTCGCCAGGCAGTAGACCTCTGCGCCCGCCTCACCATCACCAAAGGCAAGCAGGAGAGCCAGACCGGCGGCCATCGTGCTCTTGCCGTTCTTCTTGGGGATCTCGATAAAGGCCTTCCGGTACATCCGCAGCCCGGTCTCACGGTCCTTCCAACCGAAGACTTGCCGCACAATATAGGCTTGCCAGTCCTGCAAGACAAACGGTTTGCCCGCCCACTCGCCCTTGTAATGCCGCAAGAGAGAAAAGAACCGGACGGCATAGTCAGCAGCATCCGTATCGAAGTGATATTGTTTCAGGTCAATGCGCTGAATATTGTTGGTTATCACGGTTTCTTATGCCCCTCGACAAGCATATGCGGCGCCTTGCGGGGCGGTGGCGTCAGTTCGTCTGGCTTGATTTTCTCGCTTGCATTCGGCAAGAGATGAACACCGCCCCGGTCGGAAGGACTGAACCCGAGCATCGACGCCGCCCGCATCATCTGGTCGTAATAGATTTTGCTGATCTTGACATTAGGATTCACCTGGTCGGTGTAATAACCAGGGCGGCTTTCAACGCACACGGTGAGACCTTTCTTCATTGCCTCTTCAGCCTCTCGCCAGCGCGCCCACGCCTGGCAGTATCCAGCCAGGACCGCCCGATCACACGTCGTCAGCAATCCTGGCATGCGCACCAGGGTGGTCATGACCCGGCGCCACTCACCCTGGGCCTTCTCAGTGAGCCAGTTCGGGCAGGCGATGACGGCGCGCGTTGGGACCTTCGGTTCGTCGGGGTTCAGCGGCCGGTGGCCGCGGTTGCCTTCAAGAATCTTGATGGCGGTCGGTTTGCGGCGGTTGTGTCCTCTCATCTCATTTCCCCAAAAACCTTGGAAAACCGGCCATCTGCGTTTGCACGCGCGTGACGGCCCACCGGCCTGAAGGGCGCAAGAACGCAGATATTTGACCTCCCCTCCCTAATCATCATGCCGTCCTCCCTTCTCTGGATGCTCCGGATTGTGACAGGCATCGCATAAGGATTGGAAGTTGGCAGGATCGAGCGCGAGTTCCGGATGATCTCTGACTCGCTGCTTATGATGGACAAGCGTCGCGGGCACGACTCTGCCCTCAGCCAAGCAGTTCTCACAAAGTGGATGATCCTGCAGATACTGCGACCGCACAGTACGCCACTCGCTGGACTTGTAGAACCGATGCTCTGCCTCGGTGTAACGTGCCTTGTCGTAAGCATGAGGCGCGGCTTGTCGATGATCTTCACAGTAATAGCCGCCTGGCAGTGCGTACTTGTGACACCCAGCATATCCACAGAACCGGTGCGCGGCATAGGGCACGTCACTTGACTTCCTTCGCCTTGACCCGGTACGTGACAACCAATCCGCGTTCATCCTTGAACGTTCGGACAGGGATCATCTTGACCTTGATGCGCATGTCGCGACCACTGATCTTGTCATGTCCACTGACAGTAAACGAGAGGGTTGAGTCGGTCATGCCGTCACCATAGGTGAGAGCGGGGGCTGTCCGGGAACGTTGCCCGACTTGGAGCTTAAGGCACTCATCTGCATCCCGCTCTCAGTGTAGTTGTAGGAGCCTCCGGGAGTCACACCCGCATCAGCGCCCTGGCTGACTGCTGTGTCCAGCTCCATATGCTGGTCAACCTTGAGGACTGGCCGGAGGGATCGTCTCAGTGCAGACGTGCAAAGGAGTCCGCTTGCGCGGGTAGGAGGAAACACGTCTGCACTCAAACAATCGCGATTGGCTCTTCTAGACATGCAAAATCCCCCACGCATGCACGGGCAAACAGCGGGCCTGACCGTGATACATGGGGGATCTGCTTTGGGGAGTATGACAGGCCACCGGGAACAACACGGCGTATTCCGCTTTTTCTAAGGCCTCAGCATACTCGTTCAACATGTAGACTCCCCAGTCCGCAACTGTTGCGCCTATAGTCTAGGAGCGCACTGAGGCATTGGCAAGTTTCTCACTGTTACAATTCCCGACATTCGGTTTAGGTCCAGGACGATGCCCTATTTTAGCGACATAGAGCGCCTTCGCACAGACAGCCTCTTTATAAGTCGGGAACGTCCCGAGAGAGTGGTGTCCCAAGCGCGCACGAAACTGGCCAGCTGATGTTATACGGATACCAGGTGTTGCCGTTGGTAAAAGAATTTCCTCGTGGTGCGGTTTCTGTGGTTTCTCTTGTCCGCTTGGGACATGCCTCCAACAACTGAACTTCACGGCAGTCTTCGTTCTGCCCTCAATCGTTTCCCGGTCGAGCTCAAACATGATGTCGTACTTCTTGGAGAGGCCACGAATAATGAGCCCGGCAACTTCGCCGTCGTTCCGCTTGATCATTTCGTCACGTAAGGCATGGACAGCATCACGCGCATTGCCTCCGCACCATTCCAGCACGACATTCCTGTTCTTCCCGTATCTGCCAGTTCGTTCTATCGTCCTGAACCCAGGCACTCGTAATAAAGGGGCCTTCTGTTGCTTTCCTTGCATGCCTCGCCTCCGTGCTTGTTTCCGCGGCGCGCCTTCATTTCAGTTATGCAAGACCCCTCGCCGATACGTTTCACGGCCCGCTTTGGAAGTGATGGTTGGGTTGGGGATGATGAACTAGATGGTGTTTATGGCATGGCCTTCACAGCTGACAGCCTTCTGGTGATGTGCTCCGCCCGACGTCTTGCATGAACTGCAAGCCTTCAGCGTGTTGTCGAGGCGGCAGTTCTCCTTGTGTTGGCAGTCTCGACAGAGACAGTGCTCACAATCGGGTTCGTCCTCGCAGACCTCCGAACGGCGGCCCGATGGAATCTTCGCGACCGCAGCAGCCGACGTGTCCACGAACCGAGCATGTCCAAGGAGCGGCCATCGCTTACGCGGGTCCTCGAGGCAGCCCTGCTCGTTCTTGTGCCCCTTCGCACCTTCAGGCTTCAACCACACGTGGGTGTACCAGGTTGGCCCGTTGACGTTCTCTGTTTCCTCGACAGCACAGAGTTGTTCGACTTGCTCGAGGGTGAGCGTGATGAGCCTCTCATCCGGAAAGGTCTCGTTCCACATCGATTCGTCGCACGCGTCCATGATCTTCTGCGCGCCCAGGGGAACGATCCTGCCCTCTTGGGTCTTCCAGCCAGTGGCGCCGTGATGGTCCATGATTGGTTCGTTCTTGCTGACGTTCTTCCGCCGTGGGTGCCGGAAGTCGTCCCACAGATCACCGTAGATCTGCCAGCCGGCGTCCGTTCTCTCCACGCGTATCACCTTGCGAATGTCGTACACAAAGTTTCTTGTGTGCAGCCGGGTCACCAAGTCGCCTACCTTGACCAAATCCGGAACGTCCAGTTCGGCAGCCGGCGGCGTACATATTTCGACGGCAGCCACATCTTTCTTCGCGTACCACCAGCAAGCATACTGCCCCGTCTCCATCGGGTAGCCGGGGACACCGCACGTGCTATCGCAATCGGGCGTTCCATGCTTGCAGGAGTGGCAGAGGCAAGGGCCGCCTTCGCCGTTGTACATGAGCTGACAGGGTTCGGTAGGACATGGCCCCATGCCAGGTGCCAGGATGTCCGCGGGGAAGGTCGCAGCGTCGCGCCAGTGAGGACATGTCTTGACGATCGCGGCGTAGACCTTCCAGTGATGCGGATGATTCAGCCAGCAGGTGGAACAGATGAGGACTGGTTCATTGCCATTGAGGGCGCAGTTTATGTTGCGGTAGCCACAGGTCTGACACTGACAGGCAGTGCAAGACCCCTCTGCACATTCGGCTGGCCGGACATAACGCTGGACCGTATCGACATG
>JAPLGX010000455.1 GCA_026389925.1 Chloroflexota bacterium | reverse complement strand
GTCACTCTCGCAGATCCTCGTGGTCACCTTCACGAAGAAGGCCACTCAGGAGCTGGTGACCCGCATTCGCACCACACTTCGCGTGGCGGAGCGCGTCTGGAGTGATTCGCCACCGCCGGAGAGCCCCGACAACGCCGACCTCCTCAAGCTGCGCGAGGACTATCCCGATTCGGGGAGGGCGCGGGCCGTCATCGTGGCTGCCCTGAGCGCGCTCGACGACCTTGCTGTCTTCACGATCCACAGCTTCTGCCAGCGGATGCTCGAGGAAAGCGCTCTGGAGAGCCGCATCCCGTTCAAGACGACCTTCGTGGAGAACGACACGGAGCCGTTCGGACGTGCGGCGAACGACTGGGCGCGCAGTAGACTGCTGTTGGGCGCGACAGAGGCGAATCTTGTCGCAGAGGCCGGCAACCCGCTTGCGTCGTGGGTCAAGGAGCTGGTGCAGCCGTATCGTAGGGCCCCTGGCGCCCGCGTCGAGTACGACAAGAGCCAGGAGAAGCAGGCGCTCCTCGCCGACTTCGTGCTGAAGGTCGACGAGGCCTTCACGGCAGAGAAGACACGGCGCCACTTGCTGGGCTTCGACGACCTGCTGCGGAAACTGTGGTACGTCCTGGAGAAGGAAGGGGCCGATGGCCCGCTGGCGAGGCGCATCCGCACACGGTTCCGGGCTGCCCTGATCGACGAGTTCCAGGACACCGACCGGACCCAATACCCGATCTTCTCCAAGGCATTCGACGGGTGCCCGCTGTTCCTCATCGGGGATCCCAAGCAGTCGATCTACCGGTTCCGAGGCGCCGACATCCAGGCATACCTTGCCGCCGCGGCGAACGCCAATCGCAAGTTCACGCTCTCGAAGAACTGGCGGAGCACGACCGACTACGTGCAGGCCGTCGATGCGCTCTTCAGACGGGCAGATAGACCGTTCCTGATGGACGAGAGTCTGATCTCCTTCCCTGAGGTGAGGGCGGCAGAGAAGGACCGCAAGATACCGGAGGCGCTCACCAAGACCGGCGGTGCGGCGCTGGTGTGGTGGTGGGTCGACGCCAATCTGGGGACGCCCTCCAAGACGGGGCAACCAGCCAAATACGTCTCGATCGCGCCGGCAATGCGGTGGCTGGTCCGGGATATCGCGAACGAGATCGTGCGGCTCCACGGCGACGGGCTGCCGTGCAAGTCGGTGGCCGTACTGGTGCGCACGAACAAGGAAGCGCGTCAGGTGAAGTGCGCGCTCGACGAGGCGGGCATCCCGTCGGTGATCGGCGGCGACGAGGACGTCCTGGAATCCGACGAGGGGAAAGAGTTCGTGCTGCTGGCATCGGCTGTCGCCGCGCCGCACAACGCCGGAGCGGTGCGCGCAGCGATGTCCACTCGGCTTTGGGGAAGCAATGCGGAGGGGATCGTTGCCATCCAGCGGGACGACGCCGAACGGGACTGGAGTGCGGTCGTGGAGCGGCTGGCGCGAGCGCGAGAGCAATGGCGGAAGGTCGGCATCGCGGCTGCGTTCGGCGAGTTGCTTGCCGTTCAGGGAGCGGCTGAGCGGCTGCTGGCCTTGTCAGATGGTTCGCGCAGGCTCACCAACGTGCGGCATATCCTTGAACTCCTGCACGAGGCGTGGGCCACCGATGGGCTCGCACCCGAGGGCTTCCAGGCGTGGGTGGCGCGCGAGCGTTCCGTGCCCAAGCCGCCGGAGCGCAGACAGCTACGTCTCGAGACCGACGCGGAAGCCGTGCAAGTCCTCACGATCCACAAGTGC
>JAPLGX010000489.1 GCA_026389925.1 Chloroflexota bacterium | reverse complement strand
ACGGGCCACGGGCCATCACGGTCGATGAGCGAGGGCGGGTGTTCGTCGTGGATACGGGCAACAAACGGGTGATGGTGTATGACGAAGAGGGCGGCTATCTGACCCAAGTGGGCTCGCCCGGTTTCGAGCCTGGCCAGTTTGATGAACCGGTGGGGGTCAGCCTGACCCCGGCCGGCGAGTTGATGGTCGCCGACACGTGGAACCGCCGCGTGCAGGTCTTCCGCGAAACCGAGCAGGGGACGTTTGTCTTCGACCGGCAGTGGGAGATCGCTGGCTGGGTCGGGCAATCGCTCGACAACAAGCCTTACCTGGCGGCCGGCACCGATGGGCGGGTGTGGGTCACCGACCCCGAGGGATTCCGCGTGTTGGGCTTCGATGAGAATGGCACGTTCCTCTTCACCTGGGGCGATTTTGGCAGCGATCTCGCACGCTTTGAATTGCCGGTGGGCGTGGCCGTGGATGGCGAAGGCAATGTGTGGATTGTGGACACCGATACCTCGCGGGTGATGAAGTTCGCCCCCCCGGTGGAGGGGTCCTAGCCGCGATTGCATCCAATCAACAGGGCCGCCCATTCGAGCGGCCCTGTTCCCTTATCGGGGACGGCCGGAGTCACTTTTCTGGCGCGCCTGCTTCAATCCAGGTTTTGAGCAGGTCAGCTCATCCGGCGTGAGCTGACCCGGATGCGCGCCGGCGCTCTGAACGATCACCAGGCGCGAGGTGGCGGGGTCGCCAGGCACAATCCCGGGGCCGCCGGCTCCGCCGGCCAGCGCGGTCTGATAGGAGACAAGCGAGAGGCCACTGGCGGGGTTCACGGCGCCATGACACATCACGCATTGCTTGGCGAGTAGCGGGCTAATGGTGTTTTGCCAGCTCACCGTGGCGGGGGCGGCAGCCGTGGGTTCCGTGGTTGCCGCGGACGCAATGGAGGCAGTGGCCGCGGCGGTTGGAGTCTGCGGAGCGTAGATAGGAACATCCACCGCAGGCGGCACTGTCTCAATCGCGGTCTTCTCGTACGAGACGAAGTAGAGCAAGCCGGCCAGCATGCCGGCGGCCAGAATCCCCGCGATGGGGAAATACACCCGACGGCGGCGGCGCAGAGTCTTCGGATCAAGTGCCACCTGCGCGGTGCCGGCTTTGAGGTCGGCCAGCTCAAGCGGATGCTCGTGGATCATTTCCTCGTCGGTCATCGTGCCGGTCCACATGCTCTTGTTGAACCGCTTGAGGTGGACCCCATACATGTGCCAGAGAATGATGGCCAGGACGGCCAGCACCGCCTCGGCGCCATGGGCCGCCTTGGCCGCGGGGATGACCTGCCCGGGAAGGAGGTGGGTGGTGAGGATGGGGTTCCACATCATGAAACCGGTCAGCGCCATGATGGCCGTGCCCCAGATGAGTGCCCAGTACTCCGCCTTCTCCTCGAAGGTGTATCGGTCCCCCTGAGCACGCTGCTTGCGCAGCCCCACGTTGTACAGCAGCGACTGCAGGGCGTCACGCATGTCTTTGAGTGTGGGCAGCATCGTCATGCGCGAACGGCGCACGATCACCTTGTAGCCCATGACCTTGAACATGTCGAGCCATTCGTGGGCTGCGTGAATCAGGCCGAAGCCGGCCAGCGGGCGCAGCGCATGCCGCAGGCGCGCCTCCGGGCCGCGGCTGACCTCCAGAACAATGAGCAGGCCCATGCTGAAGAAGGCCAGCCCATAGGCGAAGAAGATGAATGCAAGAGTCGGATTCATATGGCGTGGGCGGAGTCGTGTGCTCGCCTGCTAGTCTAGCACCGCGTGTGGCATTTGACTACTACCACAATGGGTAAGGGCGCATCCACGGGCCGCCGTTCGGCCGGCCGGCGTGGCGCTTACTCGCCCGGGGTTGTGTTCGTGGCAGCCACCCGTTGCGATGCAAGCTGCCCGCATCCGGCTTCAATCTTGATGCCGCGCCGGACGCGCACCGTACATGGCACGCCGTGAGCCTCGAGCGTGGCGCGGAATCCCTCAGCGGCATCGCGCGAGGTGGGCTGACCGTTGTAGCCGCGGGTAGGGTTGAGCGGGATCAAATTGACGTGGCACATCAACCCGCGGCAGCGCTCGGCTAGCGCCCGGGCCTGCTCGGGCGCGTCGTTCACGCCGGCGATCAGCGCCCACTCGAATGTCAAACGCCGGTGGGTCGTACTCACGTAGTAGCGACACGCGTCGAAGAGCGGGCCGAGCGGGTAGCGGCGGTTGATCGGCAGAAGCCGGGAACGCAGCTCATCGGTGGCTGCGTGCAGCGACACGGCCAGGTTGATTTGCCGGTGCTCATCGGCGAAGCGCCGGACGGCGGGCACCAGCCCGACGGTGGAGATCGTGATGCGGCGCGCGCCCAAGGCAAAGCCGGCCGGGTCGGTCAAGCGGTCCATGCCGGCCAGCGTTGCCGCGTAATTCTGCATTGGTTCGCCCATGCCCATCACCACGATGTTGGTGATGCGCTCCGCATGCTGCGCCAGATGCCGCGCAAGGAACAGCACTTGCGCGACGATCTCCCCGGAGGTCAGGTTGCGGCTGAGGCCCATCTGCCCGGTGGCGCAGAAAACGCATCCCATACCGCAGCCCGCCTGCGAGGAGATGCACGCAGTTCGCCGGCGGTCGTAGTCCATCAGCACCGACTCGACCGTGGCGCCGTCGTGCAGGTCGAAGAGCAGCTTGAGCGTGCGCCCGTCCTGCGAGCGCCATTCGTGCGAAAGATGAAGCGGAGCGAAGTTGAACGAGGCCAAGTGATGCGCGAGCGCCGCCGGCAGGCCGCTCATCTCCGCCGGATCGGTCGCAAG
>JAPLGX010000466.1 GCA_026389925.1 Chloroflexota bacterium | reverse complement strand
GTCCATACGCCGACCATCGAGTCGATTGTGGTCGAGCAGCCGGTGGCCGCCGGTCCATACGGCGCCAAGGGCATCGGCGAGATCACCAGCATCCCTACCACACCGGCAATCACCAATGCCATCTACAATGCCTGTGGGGTGCGCGTCCGCCGCCTGCCGGTCGACCAGGACTGGCTTGCGCTCGAAATCGCCGCGCGGCGCGCCTGATGCGGTGCGCAGCGGGCGACGGCCCGCGGGCCGGTCCACGTATTTCCGGACCTTTGCGCAAGGCGCCACGCGCGGCGCGTTGCGGGCGTGGCGTAGTATGATGACCCCCTCACAGCCCGACGCCCGAGAGGCCCCATGACGGTTTTCATCGCAATACTAACCTGCGCGCTCGGCTATCTTCTCGGGTCGATACCCTTCGGATTGCTCGTCGTTCGTCTGGCTACCGGCCAGGATGTTCGCCAGGTGGGCAGCGGCCGCACCGGCGGAACCAACGCTATGCGCGCGGGAGGCCTGGGGGTCGGATTGCTCACAACGGTTCTCGACATCTTTAAGGGGGCTCTGGCCGTGTGGTTGGCCCGCAGCCTCGTGATCGCCCAACCGTGGATCGAGGCATTGGCGGGGTTGGCCTCCGTACTGGGACATAACTACTCGCTCTTCCTCGTCGAGAGGGTTGCAAACGCCACAGGTCGGCGGCGGCTCCAGTTCCGCGGCGGGGCAGGCGGCGCGCCGACAGTCGGTGCGGCCGTCGCGTTTTGGGCCCCCAGCACGTTGATCATCGTCCCGTTTGCCGCGGCGGTTTTCTATTTCGTGGGCTATGCCTCGGTGACAACCATGTCGGTGGGCGCGCTTGCGTTTGTCATTTTCACCTTGCGCGCCGTGCTGGGCTTCGCGCCCTGGGCACAAGCCGTCTTCGCCCTGGCGGCGGAGGCTGCCCTGATCTGGGCGCTGCGCCCCAACCTGCAGCGTCTGGCCAAGGGGACTGAGCGATTGCACGGTTGGCGTGCGCGGCGCTCCGCCCCGCCTGAAGCGTAGCCTGGGGCGCAGGAAGCCCGACTGGCATCGGGGGAAAAAAGGACGGGGCTGTCCCAGCCGGGCAGCCCCGTCTCTCTGTGCGATGCGTTTGGTCGTGATCTGCCGGCAAGCGATCCTCAGCCCTCAGAGCACGGCGTCAAGGGCTTGAGTGACTGGTGGCTCACCCACCGCGTAACTCCGACGCCGGGCCGACGCTCGGAACGGCCCCCAGCCGAGCGCGGCCATCCGTGCGCAGGCCATGTGCCCGCGGGCGGCCGTAAGGCATGCTGTGCCCTCTTCAGACTGGGATCCCAATGCATCCGCGTCGGAGAGGCGACTGTTTCAGACGCGTCCCTCATACCCCTTCTGTGCGAGGCGCGGGTCGAGCGCGTCGCGCAGGCCATCCCCCAGCAGGTTGAATGAAAGCACGGTGAGCATCAACGCAATGCCCGGGAAGAAGGTGAGATGCGGCGCGTTGAAGATGTTCTTGTATTCCTGGCCGACCATCAGGCCCCATTCGGGCGTTGGGGGTTGGGCGCCCAGGCCCAGGAAGGAGAGGGCGGCAGCATCGAGAATGGCAGTGGCGATTCCCAGCGTGCCTTGAACGATGAGCGGCGTGAGCGCATTGGGCAGGATGCGGCGCAGCATGATGTGCAGGCTCGACCCGCCCAGCGCGCGCGAAGCCGAGACGTAATCCAGCTCCTTGATCGAAAGCACGCTCCCCCGCACCAACCTTAGCTTGCTGCCAGTGCTGAGCACAGCGTCTGGCGCAGGCGAGCACGGCCCTGGCCTCGCCTCGGCGGGCGTGGATCCAGCCTGCATAATAGGCACGCCAACCGGCACTGACGTGATCCAAGGA
>JAPLGX010000192.1 GCA_026389925.1 Chloroflexota bacterium | reverse complement strand
GCCCAAGCTCTTTTCGACCACGTTGAAGCCCTTCTCAACGATTGGCGGGAAGCCGGCCGCGATCAGCCGTTTGAGGTCCGTGAGCGTGCCCGCGGAGCGGATCACGACTGCATAGCTGGTGTGGTCCAGAACGTAGCGCGCCAACTCATAAGGCATCACGTTGCGGTCATTTTGCACCGGCTTGAGCACAGCGGCAGTATCCGCCTGGCTCCCCTGCCAGCCCCAGAAGCGCAGGTTCATCGAGAGCGTGGCCGGACCGCAGTTATTGAACTGTTGCCATTCGTGGCGTGGCGGGTCGAGGACCACCGAGGCGGGCAGCGGCGCAAAGGTGGGGCTGGGCGGAGGCGTTGGCTCGATGAGCGTGGTTTGCGCTGTCGCACTGGGGGTCGGCGCACGCGCTGCGAGAGTCGCGCGCGCACTCTCCGCGGCTCGCGGGTCGGGTGTGGGCAGCGTGTCGGGATGCGGGAAAAAGACTTGACGGACCTCGGCGCCAAAGACCTCCAAACGCCACGCCAGACGATCGTGAAGGGAGGGGATCTGGTAGGCAATCAGCAGGTCGAAGATCAGCAAGCCGACGACCAACAGCGGCAAGAGCCAACGCCGCGGGCGCGGAGAGGAGAACATGCGCGGATTATATCGCCCGGGAGAAGGAGAGCCGGATGCCCCATCGGTGCCAAGACGAATGGCGGGCTACGGCGTGGCCCCGATGGACAAAAGCGCCGCGTGCGCCTCGGTCGAGCGCGGATTCTGAGCGAGGGCCTCGCGGAAGTCAGCGATCGCCCCCAGGCGATTGCCCAGGCTGAACCGTGCCCAGCCGCGCCAGATGAGCGACTCCTCGAGCTGGGGCGTGCGGCGCAGCGCGGCATCGGCCAAATCGATCACCTCTTGATAGCGTCCCACGTTGTAGTAGGCACGGTAGGGGCCAAACTGGTACCAAATCGTGCGCCATGGGAGGCCCAGCGTGCGCGCCTGGTCGAAGGCGGCTGCCGCTTCCGCATAGCGGTCGAAGTAGTTCAGATTCGATCCGAGGTTCCACCAGGCATAGGCGTCGAGCGGATCGGCCCGTGTCTCGTCCTGAGCTGTTGCCAGGGCATGCAGGCGATTGCTGCTTTCGTCCGCGTCCGAGCCGAGCAAGGCCTGCACTTTGGCTTGGTCTTCCGGCGGATAGACCAGGATGAAGAGACGATTGAAACTCTGCCAGTAGACATCCAGCATCGAGTAAACGACGGGTTGATCGGCCGCAACGAAGGAGTCTTGTGCGGTGAACGTCTGAGCGGCGTCGTTGTATCCCGTCAGGAGCAGGTAATGCCCGGCCCAACCGTAATCCGGGATGTCGGTTCCCTTTTCGACAATCACCGGCAAGCCATTGGCCAGAATGCGTCTAAGCAGTCGGATGTCACCGCCGACGCGGAAGGTGGCCTGCAGCCAGCCGGCGTGGGTTTGGACGTAGTAGACCATTTCGTCCCAGCGAACATTCTTGTCGCGCCGGTTGGGCTTGAGGGCCTCGGCGATGGTGTATTGATCACCCTGCCAGCCAAACATGCGCAGGGTCATGGCCAACGTGGCCGGGCCGCAGTTGTTCCAATCCTGCTTCTCCCAGGCAGGCGAGGGGAGCGACGCGGAAGGCCCAGGCTCAATGAGCTTCACGCTCTCCGCGGTCGGCACCGCCGTGGAGAGGGGGTCGCCGAGCGGCACGGGCTGGAGCGGGGCCGGAGAGCCCGGCGTGACGCTGGCCCGTGCAGCCTCGCCCAAGGCCGGCGTCGGCAGCACATCGCCTGGGTAGAGCACGGCGCGCACGCGCGCCAGGCCGATATCGAGGCGCCAATCGAGCCGTCGCTGCACAGCCGGGACTTGGTAGGCCCCTGCTGCGATAGCCAGAACGCCAACAAAGCCGAGAGTGATCCATGGCCACCGCGCGGGGCGAGGTCGGACGCCATGCATGCGCGCGATTCTACCCCACGGGTGTTGGCCCAAGACAAGTCGACGTTGAGAAAAGACCGAGCGGGGCGTACGAACAGCGGACTGAGCTGCACAGGCGGTGCATTTAGCCTGAGAGGGCTGGCTGGCCTCGCGCTCCCTGGAGGAAGGAAGCCCGCCGCAACTGTGCCGGAGTGACCTGCGCATCGCGCAGATCCGCTTCGCGCAAGTCGGCCAGGCTCAGGTCCGCGCCGGTCAGATCGGCACCGCGCAAATCGGCCCAGCGCAGATCAGCGCCCTGCATGCCTGCGCCGCGCAGGTTGGCATGCACAAGCTTGGCGGCGCTCAAGTTAGCCGTGCCGAGTATGGCCGCCTGCAACTGTGCACCGCTCAAGTCGGCGCCGCTCAGGTTGGCGCTGCCCAGGTCGGCCCAGCGCAGGTCGGCCTCGGTCAGATCGACTCCGGGCAACCACAGCGGACCGGGGCGGTTGAGCAAGTCGAAGATTTGAGCGCGGCTGAGCTCTGCCATGCTGTTCTTTTCCTCTGTGCACAGCCCAGAGCGGAGCGGCAGGCTAAGGCGTGGAAGGCAAGGCCTCGCCGTGGCGTACGCCGAGCATCAGCAAGAACGCGATGACGAAAAAGAACGGCGCGATGAGGAAGATGAGATTGTAGTTGTCCCCCGTCCGTTGGATGACCTGGCCATTGGCGATGGGTCCGGCGATAGCTGCCACCGTCGAGAACAGGTAATACAACCCGGTCGACGTGCCGACCTGATCCTGCCGGGCGGTATCAAGCACCATTGGCAGCGAGTTGACGTTGACCAGCGCCCAGGCCATCCCGCCCAGGCCAAGCGCCACGGCGATGACCGCCATCACCGGGATGAAGAAGGCGATGACCAGGAGCACCGAGAAGATCGCCAACCCCCACAGGATGGTGCGCCGGCGTCCGACGCGGGCGGCGATGAAACCGCTGGGCAGGGCGAAGATGATGAAGGTGAGGTTGGCCACCCCCATCAGGATCCCCGCCAGGCTGGGCTTGATGTGCAGGACGTTCACCCCGTAGAGCGAGAAGAAGGTTTCGATGGCGTTGAAGCCGACAAACCAGCAGAAGATTGCGAAGAGCAAACGCAGCAGCGAGCCGCGGTTTCCTTGCGGCAGGTGGCGCAAGCGGGTGACCAGGAAGAGAATGAAGCCGGCGGCCATCACCAGGTAACCCAGGCCCTTGACCAGCTCGCCGCGTATCCCCTCCAGCCACCAGTTGCCCAGGCCCCACACCAGCAGGGAGACCACCAGCAAGATCACGCTGGGCAGCATGTCGGCCAGTTCCTGCGAATCCGCGGCGGTCGCCATGGATTCGCGCGGTTCGCGGATGGCGAAAATGACAATCAAGATGGCAATGACAGTCAGCGCCGCGCCCAGCCAGAAGGGCAGCCCGGGATTCACATCGTAGAGCAAGCCGCCGCCGATGTAGGCCAACACGCCGCCCACCCCGCCCATCAGGTTGATGATGCCGTTGGCCTGGCTGCGCAGCGGCGACGGAACGAGATCCGGCATGAGAGCGATCACCGGGGTGCGGTACAGCGCCGCGAAGAGCAGCATCACCACGAGGGCCGCGATGAATGCAGAGAAGGTGCGCGCGTTGGGGATGAACGCGAATGCCACGGCGGCCATCGGCGCGCCGATCAACAGGTAGGGCATGCGCCGCCCCAGCCGGGTGCGCGTGCGGTCACTGACGACACCGATCATCGGCTGGATGAAGAGGGCCGCCATGTTGTCAAGCGTCATCAGGAACCCGATCGCCGCTGCTCCCAGCGAGAAGCGGGTCTGCATGATGACAGGGACGTAGGTGTTGTAAACGCTCCACAGGATCGAGGTGCTGAGGAAGCCGAAGCCAAGGGTGACGATCTGTCCGTAGTTCAGGCGAGGTTTGGCGTCCATGTGAGCTCCCGAGGGGGATTTGCGCCTTGGCACGCCTGCCACCGCCGGGCGTGCCGTGCCGTTCAGTATAGCCTGGCGGGCTGCGAGGGGCAAACCTGCGGGCCGCCGCTCTCGATCGACTCCGAATCAGAGCAGCGCGCAGGGTATAATCGCAACGTGCTGGGCCTCACGCTTCCCGACCTGCTCTCGCGTCTCATCACGCTTGTCTTGGCGCTCACCATTCACGAACTGGCGCACGCGTTGGTCGCCACACGCCTGGGAGACCCTACTGCGTCCCAGATGGGGCGCCTGAGCCTGAACCCGCTGCGCCATCTCGACCCGCTGGGCTCGTTGATGCTGGTGGCCGTGGGCTTCGGCTGGGCCAAGCCCGTGCCGGTCAACCCCTACAATCTGCGCCCCGGTCCACGGGCCGGGATGGGCATCGTCTCGGCGGCAGGTCCAACGGCCAACCTGTTGCTCGCCGGACTGGCGGCGCTGCCCTTCGCGCTGGGCCTTGTCGGGCCGGAGTTCTTCCCGCGCACGCATCTCCTGCCCACGCCGGGCTTCTTCCTCACCCAGTTCGTCATGATCAACATCATTTTGGCTGTCTTCAATCTCCTGCCGCTCGCTCCGCTCGACGGCGAGAAGGTGGTGGGCTCCTTCTTGCGCGGGTCGGCCGCCCGCGCTTTCGACCAACTGCAGCGCTACGGCCCGCTGATCCTCATACTCCTGGTCTTTGCCTTGCCACTCGTGGGTCTCGACCCCATCTCGTGGATTATCCGCGGCGTCGGTCAGGTGCTCTTCACATGGCTCGTTTCGTGGGGAAGTTGACCCGCAGGCAGCCAAGCGATCCACCGCGAAGGTGAACAACGTGACTCCTCCTGCCTCTCCCATCGGAAAGGTGACGCTCATCGGTCTGGGCACGCGCGGGACCGCGCTCGGGCTCGCCCTGTCCAAGCCGGAGTTGAATTTGCGTGTCGTAGGAAGCGATCGCGACGCGGGCGCGGCCAAGCGCGCTCTTGCAAGCGGGGCAGTCCACCACGTTGAGCGCAATCCAGGGCGAGCTTGCGAGGGATCGGATTTGGTCATGCTGGCTGTTCCCTATCTCGATGTACGCTTCGTTTTGGAAGCCATCGCCCCGGCGCTTAAGGCGGACGCGGTGGTGGTGGAAACCGCACCGCTCAAGATGCCCACCTTCGAGTGGGCCGCCCAGGCCATGCCGCGCGACCGCCATCTGGTCGGCGCCTATCTCGTTGTCAGGCACCCAGCCCCCGAACCCCCCACGCCGCTCTTCGAGCGCGCGCTGATGATTGTCGTGGCCCCGCGCGGATCGGACAGCACTGCGCTTGAGTTCACCACGCGCCTGGCGCCCGCCTTGGGGGCTTCGTCTTTTTTCGTGGATCCGCAAGAATTCGACGGGCTGATGGCCGGCACTCAGGACTTGCCTGTACTCCTCTCGCTCGCCTGTTATCGCGCTGTAACCGAGGTGCCGGGATGGCGTGACGCCCGGCGGCTCGCCGGCGATACCTTTGCCGAAGCCACCTCGCTTCTGACGAGCCTCGATCCGCCGCGCGCAGCAGCGGAGCTGGCGGCCAACCGCGAGAATCTTGCGCGCCGCCTCGGCCTCGCCCTGGAGCAGCTGGAGGAATTGCGCCGCATTCTTGGCGGCGACGAGCCGCAAGCGGCGGAGAAGCTGGAGGCCTTGCTGCGCGAGGCCGTGGAGGGCCGCCGGCAGTGGATGCAGGCCCGAAGCGACCCCACGCACGATCGCCCCGAGCGACGGCCCGAGACGCCCTCGCTCCACGACAGCTTCGCCCGCATGTTTGGCCTGGGGAAGGAACAGCTGGACATCGTCCGTGGCACAAAGGGCGCTTCGACGGCAAAGAAACCGTGAACCGCGACCCCGAGTTGCCCGAGAACATCTGCTGCTACATCGTGCAGTGTGCCGACGGCACGCTGTACACCGGTTGGACGGCCGATATTGAGCGGCGCGTGCGCGATCACAACGCCGGGCGCGGTGGACGCTACACCCGTGCGCGCCGGCCGGTGAACCTGATTTACACCGAGCCTCAACCCGATGCGCGCACCGCGCGCCGGCGCGAGGCGGCTCTCAAGCGGTTGCGGCGAGAGGCTAAGCTGGCCCTGGCGGGAGCGCCGGATGAACCCTCCGCCAATTGAACCGCACGCCGCGCCCCGTCAGTTTATCTATCATCTCCTTCCGCAGACCGATTGGGACCGGGCGCGTGCGACCGGGGTCTAGGCACCCGCCGACCTGGCGGGCGAGGGATTCATTCATTGTTCAACGATCGCTCAATTGGCCGCCGTCGCCGAGCGCCACTTCGCCGGCCGGGCCGACGTCGTCGTCTTGCGCATTGATCCGGCGTGCCTGTCCGCTCCCGTGCGCTACGAGCTGTCGGAACCCGGCCAGCTCTTCCCGCACCTGTACAGCGCCCTCGAGTTCGACGCTGTCGCGGAGAGCCGGTGGCTGGCCTTTGATTTCGAAGGCCGTGCGCTGCTGCCCGCAGTGGTAGCCGGCGCCTGACCCTGGCCGTCCGCGGGCTGCCTGAGGCGCCCTCGCGAGAAAGGATGATCATGGCTCAACACCTGCGCTGGATTGACGATGAAATCGCCAACCTGACCGCGAGCGGCCTCTACAATCGCATTCGCACACTCTCCTCCGCGCAGGGGGCTTACCTCACGGTGGATGGACGGCGGGTGCTCAACTTCTGCTCCAACAACTATCTTGGGCTGGCCAATCATCCGCGGCTGGTGGAGGCGGCGCGCGAGGCCGTGATGCGGTACGGCGTGGGTCCGGCCGCGGTCCGCTCCATCGCCGGCACCACCGACTTGCATCTTGAGCTCGAGCAGCGCCTGGCCAAATTCAAAGGTGCGGAAGCGACCATCACCTTCCAAAGCGGGTTCACCGCCAACCTGGGCGCCATCCCCGCCCTGGTCGGAAGCGAGGACGTCATCTTCTCGGATGAACTCAACCACGCGAGCATCATCGATGGATGCCGTCTCTCGGGGGCGAAAGTTGTGCGCTATGCGCACGCCCAGGTGGACGACCTGCGGCGCGTCCTCAAGGAGCAGCGCGCTTCGTTCCGCCGTGCGCTGGTTATCAGCGACGGCGTGTTCAGCATGGACGGCGATGTGGCCCCGCTCCCGGAAATCGCTGCGGTGGCGCACGATCACGAGGCCATGCTCATGGTGGATGACGCTCACGGCGAGGGCGTACTCGGCCGCGGCGGCCGTGGAATCGTCGACCACTTTGGATTGCACGGCCAGGTGGATGTGGAAGTGGGGACGCTCTCCAAAGCGTTCGGCGTCGTGGGCGGGGTGGTGGCTGGTTCGCCCTCCCTCGCCGACTGGCTGCGCCAACGCGGCCGGCCATTCCTCTTCTCCTCGGCCATGACCATCCCGGATGTAGCCGCCTGCCTGGCCGCGATCGATCTGCTCGAGTCGTCAACCGAACTGGTCGATCGATTGTGGGAGAACGCACGCTTCTTCAAGGGCGAGATGCGGCGCCTGGGATTCGATACCGGCCGCAGCACAACCCCTATTACGCCGATCATGCTGGGTGAGGCGCCCCTGGCCCAGGAGTTCAGCCGCAAGCTCTTCGAGGCGGGAGTGTTCGCGATGGCCATCGGCTACCCCACCGTGCCCAAGGGCAAGGCGCGCATCCGGGTGATGATCTCGGCCGCGCATGTGCATGACGACCTCGAGAAGGGATTGGAGCTCTTTGCCGGCGTCGGCCGGACGCTGGGCGTGCTGCGGGCATAGCTGCCGTCAATGTGCCCAATGGGCACGCTTCGGTCTGACCTGCTCCTCGGCGAACACACGCGCGAGGCAAGGGGGCGAGCGCGTGCCTCGCGGAACAGACACCTGCCATTGCAGGACAATCGATTGAAGGTTTATGCCGCGCGGCGAGGCGAGGTGGTCTTGGCCTCTCGGGCGACGTGGCAATAAGGGCGGCGCGCGCCCCTCTCTTGGTTGTGCGAGGCGAATGCGGCCGCTTGGGTTGGCTCGCCTGCGTGCTGGGAAAAGGTGCGCCGCTGGGGTGTTAATGTTGTCGGGCCCGCTCACGCGGGCCCGACAACAACCACCTTGGAGGGAGAGGGAGGAGAGAAATGCTAAGCGCTTTCGCGCTCTCTCTTGTTCAGTTTGATGCGATGATAGCTTTGAGACCAGATCGGGCATAGTGATACATATCACAATATCATCAAGCTCAGCTTGTCCTCTCAGCGGAGCATGTTGAGGTTGCTCATCCGCGAATCCGCCCTTTTCTGGCTCGCTCCATCCAAGTGCGATCAAGCGCTGACAGCCTCGGGCTCACCCGTGACAAACAGCACATCCTGACATCTCAAGCTAGACAGGGATTGCCGTGATATCACGCACACCAGAGGCGGCCTCGAATGTGGGATCGCGTGCGCGGAAGCTTGGCCGCGCGTTGCCGACCGGGGCCAGAGGTGCGGCGAACTGGGTAAGGCGCTAGCCCCAGATGCCGGGAACGCGTTGCCCGCAGCTTGGGCAGGCAGACTGGGCCGCGAGATGATCTTCAAGGATCATGTAGCCGTTGCGCCGGATGAGCAGGCTGCGACAGTTCGGGCAGTAGGTATTCTCCAGATCGCCGACGCGCCCAGGAAGGTTTCCGGCGTAGACAAATCGCAGGCCGGCCTCCTGCCCGATTTCTGCCGCGCGCAGCAGGTCGGCGTGCGTTGTGTTGGGCGCGTCCGTCATGTGGTAATCCTGATGGAAGGCGGTCACGTGCCACGGGATATCGGGAGACACGCTCACCAGAAAGCGGGCTGCCTCCCACAACTCCTGAGGGCTGTCGTTAAAGCCCGGCACGAGCAGCGTGACCACCTCTACCCACAAGCCTGCCGCATGTGCCGCGCGGATCGTCTCCAGCGTGTGGCTGAGGACCCCGCCCAGGCGCCGGTAGCCGCGGTCGTTCATGCTCTTGAGATCCACCTTGTAACCGGTGAGCCAGGGCCGTAGGAATTCCAAGGCCTCGGGCGTCGCGTTGCCATTGGAGATGAACACGCACTTCAACCCGGCCTGCACCGCCTCGCGGAAGACGGCGACCGCCCACTCGCTGGTGATCAGCGGCTCGTTGTACGAAGAGGCCACTACCCGTGCACCAAGCCGCAGCGCATGCCGGACGATCTCTTGGGGGGTGATGCGCACGACCCCAGCTCCGGCTGCTTCGCTGGCGGGGTCGCGCAGCGCCTGGGAGGTGACCCAGTTCTGGCAGTAGGGGCAGTGGAAGTCGCAGCCGAGCATGCCGAAGGTGAGCGCGTCGCTGCCTGGGTAGATATGGAAGAAGGGCTTCTTCTCGATCGGATCGCACTGCACGCCGGCGACGTAGGCCCACGGGACGAACAGCCGCCCGTCGCGGTTGAAGCGCACCTGGCAGATACCGCGCCGTCCCTCGCGGATGAGACAGCGATGGCCGCACGCGGTACAGCGCACGGCCCCCTCGGGCAGGCGCTCGTAGAGTTCCCCTTCACGGGTGAGCGAATCCAGAACGGTCTGCAAACTGGAGGACATGCGACTCCTGTGCGCACGCGGCAAGCGGCGGAGGCGGGGTGAGCGGGGGCGCGAGGCAGGCTTGGGTGGTGCGTGCTGCAACTTCGGCGTGCCGGTTTGCAGGCGATTATACCGCGGCGATATAATCGCGCCATGCCCTTCTCCCTGGTGATCCTGGCCGGCGGGCGCGCCACGCGGATGGGTACGAACAAATGCGTTACGCCGCTGGCCGGTAAGCCGGTCCTGGCCTATGTTCTGAACGAGCTCTCGTCTCACGCCGCTGAAACACTGCTGATTACCAACGACCCAGCCCCCTACGCCTCGTTCGGACTACCCGTCTACCCGGATGACGTGCCGGGTGCAGGACCGCTGGGCGGTCTGGCGACAGCGCTGCGCCGGGCCTCCCAGCCGCTGATTGTGCTGACGGCCTGCGACATGCCCTTTATCCGGTGGGGGTTGGTCGAGTACCTCCTCTCCCTGGCGGGTTCTGCGCAGGTTGTCCTGCCGCGTGTCCGGGGGGAGGCGGAGCCGCTGCTCGCCGTTTACAGCCGGACGTGCCTGCCTGCAGTCGAACATGCACTGTCGGCGGGTGAGCGGCGCATGGTGAGTTTCCTGTCGGCTGTGCGAGTGCGAGAGGTGGCGGAGGAGGATCTGCTGGCCGTAGACCCAACTGGGATGACGTTTTTCAACCTTAATACTCCTGATGACGTGACACGGGCCGAAAAGATGGTCCGCGAGGTGACGGGTGACAAATTGCTCAAGCGCCAGTGATCAATATCGGCTGATGGGGATGAGATTTCTCGATAGATTCATAGGTGGCGGAGTCTGACGGCAGCCAGCCATCGCCCTCTGCATCCATGCCCACTGACTGCTCGCCCTTCCTCCAAGCACTCATCCCTCAGACTCCGCCCTGCATTTAATCTCGTGCAACATGCTCACTTCTCCTAGGAGAGAGACCCATGCCTGCAAAGAAGAAAGTCGTAGCCAAGAAACGAACCGCCAAGGTGGTGCGCAAGCCTGCGGCTCCGGCACGCAAGAGCTTCTACAAGCCGATCAAGCTGAAGCTGCTGCGCCCGGTTCCCTCCGACATTGAGATCGCCCAGGCGGTTACGCCCAAGCCGATCACCGAGATCGCCGCGGAGGTCGGCATTCGCCCAGGCGAGCTTGAGCTGCACGGCAATGTCAAGGCCAAGGTGCGGCTCGAAATCCTCGAGCGTTTGACGGGCCGCAAGGACGGCAAGTACATCGACGTGACGGCGATCACGCCCACCCCGCTGGGCGAGGGCAAGAGCACGACCATGATGGGCCTGTCGCAGGCACTGGGCGCGCACCTGGGCAAGAAAGTGTTCACCTGCATCCGCCAGCCCAGCCAGGGGCCGACCTTTGGCATCAAGGGCGGTGCCGCGGGAGGCGGCTATTCGCAGGTCATTCCGATGGAAG
>JAPLGX010000521.1 GCA_026389925.1 Chloroflexota bacterium | reverse complement strand
ATATGGCCAGCGCAAGCGCGCGAACTATCAGCGTTTTTGCGATCCCAGGCACGCCTTCGAGAAGCACGTGCCCCTCGCAAAGGAGCGCGACAAGTATCTGGTCGATCACATCGACCTGACCGACCACCACCTTCGCCATCTCCGCTCGTATACGATCCGCCGTTTCCTTTACGGCGCCAATATCAGGCAGCGATTCCGACAAGGCCAAGCTCCTTCCCATTGGCTGTAGGAGGGTTCTCCAGAACCCGATCTCCGTCAGCCCTGAGTAGGCCCGGTTTGTGGGCCGTATCGAAGGGCGAGTTCGCCGTCTGGAGACGGCTCCTACAGCGTGCGGATTCCCAGTTCGTTCTCTATGGAATGTATCTCCCGCGCGATATACACAAGTTCGGACTTCGACAGCTTTTGTCCTGCATGGAGCGTAAGCAGCCGATCGACCTTCTGCGCCGTTTCCCGCCGGCCGTCCGATTCGAGCTGCCGGACGATGGTCTCACTGGGCGCGTCGGGTGACAATCCGAGCTTGAGGCACAGTCCCTGCCGCATCGACTTCACCAGTATCTCCGCCGCCAGGTCGGCCGCGCCCGCGCGCTCATAAAGCCTCGCGACCGACTCCACGAACTCGAAGCCCGGCCTGCGACCCTCCCAGGACGGCAGATTCCTCACCGCCCCGAACCGCCTTCCTCTGCCGTAACACAGCGCCAGGAGGGCGACGGCGATCACCACTGCCCCGATCTTCACCTGTCGCGCAGCGTGAGCGAGCACGCCCTGCGCCTGCGAGCGACCGAGGCCGTGGTGGTATTCGTCAAACAGGATCAGATCACTCGAAACCGATGCTTCGGGAGGCTGTTTTCCCCGAAGCATCGGTTTCGACGGCAAGCTGCTTCGGTGGAGAAAGCCCTCCGAAGCATCTTGCCTGGCTTCGTTGGGGACCGGGACGTGCTCGGCTATCATGTTAAGCAGCTTGACCGCGTTGCGGTAGTCGCGCATGCCCTTGTTGGATATGACCTTTGCAGAGCTGAGCGCATAGATGCGGCCCTTGCCAAACCCGCGCGTCGAGCCGAACCGCGCGGGCACGTTGGCAAGCGAGTCCGATATGAAGATCGCTGTTCCACCGGCGCCAATCCACTCTTCCAGCGCGGCGCTCTCCTCGACGGAGATAGGGACCTCCTTAAGCGGCGCGACCACAACCAGCGCCGCCGCGCCTCGCGGCATATCGGTATAGGGGTCGAGGAGCCGCTCGACTTTGCGGCCCAACCTGTCGCCAAGCAGAGTGTAGAAAGCCTTGACTCCGTTCGCGCCGGCGCTGTAGGTCGTGCTGAGCGTGGACTGCTTTTCCGGCCCCGGCCCGATCAGGGTCATGAACACCACGGCCAGCACGATAATGCATATCAGCACCCATCCGTCGCGCGAGACTCTCATCGGGCCTCCTCGCCGGACAGCCGCTCGTACGCCGCGGTGGCTTTCAGGTAATCCTCTTTGGCAACGGTCTCTCGGCCATATATCTTGCGGTCGAAATCCAGGGTGAGCGGCTGAAGCGCGGCGTGAGGTCTTTCGTGACCGCCCTGCCTTAGCTCGCGCATATATTCCCAATTGGTGCGGCTGCGCTCGAACCGCAGCGCACGAATCTCATCGAGGTAGGCAATCGAGGCAAGATACGCCGCGCGAAACGCCCCTCGATAATCACCCGCCTCGGCCAGTTTCGCTGCCTGCTTCATCAGGGGCGTCGCGGAAGGCATCTCGTAGTTCGGCTCGTCGGCTGCCGCGTCGGGACGCGCTCGACCGCCCGAGCTCGACACCAGCTTGCTGAC
>JAPLGX010000456.1 GCA_026389925.1 Chloroflexota bacterium | reverse complement strand
GGCTTGTCACCTTGGGCTTGTGCCGATTCGACGAAGAGCGCGACGAGCTGGAAGACGGTGGCGTCGATTTCTTTATCGTTCGCGCGAATCAGATCCTCGAGGGCGGCGGGGTCTGCCGTCATCAGTTCCTGCGCAAGACGGGTGCGCGCACGTTGGGCATCGAGCATCTCCTTCGTGATGCCGTCCGCCTCGAGGATGCGTTCAGCGAAGCCCTGATAGGTGAGGAAAGACAGCGGCCTGAGCAAGTAGCCTTTGCGCTGTTCGGGCGGCAGCGCGGAGACCAGCGATTGGGTGAGGCGCCCCAACACCTGCTCTTGCTCGACGTTGCTCATGCCAAGTTCGGGCGGGACGAAGGTGAGGAGCAGTTCCTTCTCGGCGTCGTGGTAGACCAAGGGCGTTCCCAGAGCGCCTCGATACTGGCAGGGGGGGCACTCGATCAGGTGGAAGTCGCCTCGCTGGAGACGCGTCTTGGCCGATGGGTCCTGGGTTTGGTCGAACACTTGTTGGATTTCTGCGGCAAGCGGGTTGCCGCATTTCGGGCATTTGATGGCAGTCCGTGCTGCGGGCATGGGTGCTCCTGAACGATAGATGGCCTCCGCGCACCGTTCGAGCGTGCGGGAGGGTCCTACGATGGGTCCGTGAGAGGGTGCGGGCTGTCGGCGCGCGGTAGACCGAACGAAATCGAAGTCCCTTCCCCGGGCCGGCTGTCGGCCCAAATGCGGCCATTGTGTGCTTGGACGACCGCTCTCGCCAAAAATAGCCCCAGGCCGGCGCCCTTGGTTCGGCGAGCCGCATCGACCGCCCGATAGAAGCGGTCGAAAACGTGAGGCAAGTCCTCCGGGGAAATGCCTGGGCCCTGATCGCTCACGGTAACAACCACTTGGGCCGGGTCAACCCTGCCACGAATACTGATCGCCGTTCCCGGTGGCGAGTACTTAACCGCATTGGAGATCAGGTTGCTGAGGACTTGCGCCAGGCGTTCCTCATCCCCAGTGACCGGCGGGAATTCCGGCGGGAAATCGATCTGAAACGTGTGTTGGGGCGCCTGCTTGGAGAAGCGGTCGACGAGGCGGGAGGCCAAGCTCGCCAATTGTACCTCGCCCATGTGCAGTTGCAGACCGCCGGCTTGTAAGCGGGATGCGTCCAGCAGGTCCTCGATGAGCCCGGCCAGGCGGTCGGCCTCCTCTTCGATAACGGCCAATCCGTCGGCGACGGTCGGGGGATCCCAGGCGGCGTCGTCGCGGCGCAACGTGCTGGCATAACCCTTGATGAGGGCGACGGGAGTCTTCAGTTCGTGGCTGATGATGGAGATGAACGTGCTCTTCAACTCCTCGGCTTCTCGGAATCGCGACAGATCGCGGACGCTGACGACTGTGTTCTGCAAGGTGCGGTCGGGCGCGAAGACCGGCGCGTACGAGACGCCGACCGGGAGCAGGCTGCCGTCGCCGCGAATGAGCGTGCCCTCCACGTAGAGCGTCGCTTGATCTGAGAGGGGCCAGCCGCCGGCCTCCGCCTGGTGGAGCGTCGTGCCAGTTGTCACCGCGGCAAAACGCAAGACCTGATCGTGAGGGCGCCCGGCGGCGCTTTCCTGTGCAATGCCGGAGAGCCTCTGCAGCGCACGATTGAAGCGGTGGATATGGTTGTCCGGGCCGAGGATGGCGATGCCCTCGGCCGAGCCGTCGAGGATGGCGTCCAGGCGGCGCTTTTCTTCTGTGACCTGCGAGAAGGCGCGTGCGTTCGAGACGGCAATGGCCGCTTGATCGGCGAAGCTCTGGAGCAGACCGCGTTCGTTGGCACTGAAGCCGCCCTCGGGTTCACGGAAAACGAACACGACCCCCACCGCCTGATCGTGGGCCACCATCGGCAAACCGAGGCCGGTGAGCAACCCGAGGGAAGCGATGCGCGTGATTTGGCGCAGGCGGTCGTTGAGGGCGGGCAGGACGACGGTTTGCGGGTCGCCGGCGGCGGGCAGATCGGCAAGCAGAGGTTCAAGCACGCGCAGGAACGCGGGCTTCAGACCGAAGGAGGCGGCCACGTGCCATGCCCGGCGGTCGCCGCCCCCGCGCCCGGCTGGGTCGCACAAAGCAATGATGCCCGCCTTGCCGCCCAGCATCTCGACCGCATAGCGCAGAATCTGGTCGAGCAGGCGCGGAAGATCGAGTTCTTGGGTAATGGCGCGCGCGATTTCTAAGAGGATGTCGCGCTGGCGAACTCGGAAATCTGGGAGCACAGGTCGATGGCTTGGGAGCTGCGACTTACCAGTCCTCGCGCCGCTCCGCCTCCGTTATCGAGAAGTCGAGGACTTCGAGTCCCTCGTCAAGAAGCTCACGCGAGATGCTGAGCGGCGGGGCGATGCGGATGACGTTGGTGCTGCAGCCCAGGAGCAGTAGGCCATGGGAGAAGGCGGCGTGGACGATCTGGTCGCGCAACGCGTGCGCCGGCTCTTTGCTCCCGCGGTCGCGGACGAACTCAATGCCAACCATCAATCCTTTGCCGCGCACGTCTCCGATCGACGGGTGGGCGACCAGCATCGCGCGCAAGCGCTGGAGAGTGTAATCGCCCAGGGTGGCCGCGTTGGCCATGAAACCTTGTTCGATAAGCCGCAGGGTGACGAGGGCGGCGGCGCACGAGATGGGATTGCCCCCGTATGTATTGCCATGGGCGCCGCTTGGCCAGGTCATCAAGCTCTTGCGAGCGATGAGTGCGCCGAGAGGCATGCCCGAGGCGATCCCCTTGGCGCAAGCCACCATGTCCGGCTCGACTCCCCAGTGCTGGATGCCCCACCACTTGCCCGTGCGCCCGATGCCGGATTGTACTTCGTCGGCGATAAGCAGGATGCCGTGCCGATCGCATAGTTGGCGCAAGGCGGGGAAGAAGCCGTCGGAGGGGACGATGTAGCCGCCCTCGCCCTGGATGGGTTCGAGCAGGATTGCGGCGCAGTCCTCGGCGGGCATGAGGTGGCCAAACACCTGGTGCTCGATGTAGTCGACGACTGTCTCACCGTAGTCGGCGGAGGTTGGGGCGAGCACCTGGCGATAAGGATTCGGGAAGGGGACGTGAGTCACACCGGGCATGGTGGGGTAAAAGCGATAGCGGTAAAGAGGCTTGCTGGCGGTGAAGGCCAAGGCGCCCATGGTGCGCCCGTGGAAGCCGCCGAAGAACCCGATAAAGCGCTGACGGCCGGTGGTGTAGCGGGCGAGCTTGATCGCCGCTTCGACTGACTCAGCGCCCGAATTGGTCATGAAGCAGAGCGCGTCTTCCTTGAAGGGCGCGATTTCATCGAGCTTCTCGCCCAGCTCGATCCATGAACGATGGTAGTAGTCGGAAGAGATGTGGATGAATTGGGCCGCCTGGCGCTGGATGGCCTCCACCACCTCCGGGTGGGAGTGGCCGGTTGAACACACTGCAATGCCGGCGTTGAAGTCGATGAAGCGGTTGCCGTCCACGTCCCAGACCTCAGACCCAAGTCCATGATCCATAACAAAGGGCACGTCCCGCGGGTAGGAAGGCGAAATGAAGGTGGTATCACGCTGGATCAATTCGACAGATTTGGGACCGGGGACCTGGAGAGTCGGGATGAGCATGGCGGGCCTCACGCGAACACTAGGCTAGGGAGCGCGGAACGAGCGATGGCCTCACGAGACGGGCGAGCCCGGCTGCAAGGCCGGATTGAGACACAGCGCCAGGCCGCCGATTAGACCGGCGTCGTCGCCGAGTTGGGCGGCACAGATGGTAAGTTGCTCCAGATAAACAGCGGCCATGGCGTGATTGGCTACCCCTTCGCGGATCGGCGCAAGAAGGAGATCGCCCAGCGCCATGACTCCTCCGCCGAGGATGACCCGCTGGGGTGAGAAAACAGCGAGACAGTCGGCGATGAAGCGTGCAAGCACCGCGGCTGTGTCGGCCACCAGGGTTCGTGAAAAGGCATCCCCCTGGCGGGCGGCATCGGCGATAAGCTCGGCTGTGACGGTGAGAGGGTCGCTTCGGTAGAGTTTGGAGAGAGAGGAGAATGCGCCGCCTGCCAGGCGGGCGCGAGCTTCGCGCGCGATGGCCGGACCGGAGGCGAGCGCCTCGAGATGCCCAGTGCGGCCACATGCGCACCGCGGACCGCGCGGGTCAACCGTGACGTGACCGAGCTCGGCCCCGAGCCCGCGGCTTCCGAGAAGCAACCTGCCGCCAGTGATGACACCGCCGCCAATTCCCGTTCCAAGTGCCAGGTAGACAATGTCGGTGGCGCCTTGGCCGGCGCCAAAGGTCAACTCGCCAAGTGCGGCCAGGTTGGCGTCATTGGCGATGTAGACAGTTGCAGGGTAGCGGCGCAAAATCCAATCACGCAGTGGCAGGTCTCGCCAGGAGGGGATATTGGGCGCGCTGAGGACCATCCCGCGGAATGGATCGACCGGGCCTGGTGTCCCGATGGCGATGGAGACATTGGCCAGATCCGGATCGGGCGGAAGGACGTCCTGGATGGCGTGCGCAACCGCCTCCAAAATGGGTGCCTGATCGGGCGTGTGGGGAGTGAGTCCACGGGTGTGGCGGACCGGTGTGGTGTCTTGACCAAGAAACAGGGCCGCGCGAATGTGCGTCCCGCCAAGGTCGACCGCGATGGAGTAGGGCCGGGCCATGGCGAGAGTATAGCATACGAAATCGCTGTTTTCTCGCAGAACGCGACGCGTGGCGGCACCGCATTGGGCGTGCGACTCTTGGCCGAAGTGGGTGAGATTCGTGATTGCGCTTGGGGTGCGCGGACCGTAGCAGCTGGAATATGCGCGTCGTATTGGTCTGATGCCATGACGGAGATCAGCCGAGAGGCCGATTACGCTGTGCGGGCGGTCCTTGCGCTTGCGGGGAGTAAGGCAGGCGAGCGAATTTCGTCTGGCGAAATCGCTGAACGGCAGAATATTCCCGCGCCGTTTCTGACGACGATACTGACCCGGATGGCATCTGCCGGGATTGTCAGCACCTACCGCGGGGGCAACGGAGGGGTAGTCCTGGGCCGCATGCTTGAGGATAGTTCTCTGTTAGTGGAGGCGATCGAGGGACCGATCTCGCTTAGTTGGTGCCAACGCCACCGTGATACGTGCCCCCCGGATTGTGATTGTTCGATTTACCCGGCGTGGGGCTTACTGCGCGGCCAGCTTCGCAACAGCATGGATGAAATCAAGTTCTCAACGCTGGTAAGCGTGTCCGCTCGAATCGCCTCTCAGGCGGCGGTTGCTCCTCGCTGACTGGCACCTCAGAACTTGTAACCGAAGCGGCGCAGCAGCGATTTGCGTTCTGTCTGGTCAGCTTCGGCCTCGATGCCTTTGGGCGAGCAGCCGTCAATTACGCCCAGGATCCCCCGACCGGCATCGGTCTCGGCGAGAATCACCTGCACTGGATTGGAGCTCGCGCAGAAGATCGCGCATACTTCGGGGACAGCCTGGATCGCGTTTAGAACGTTGATAGGGTAAGCGTTTTCCAGGAGAACGATGAACGAATGCCCGGCGCCAATGGCCCGGGCGTTCTTGGTTGCCAGGTCCGTCATCGAGGGCGAGGTCCCGGAGAAGCGGACAAGGGCATCGCCGGAGGCCTCGCAGAAAGCCAGCCCGAAGTGGACGCCCGGGACTGCGTTGACAATCGCCTCGTGGATGTCTTCGACGCTCTTGATGAAGTGCGCCTGGCCGAGGATGACATTTACATCCGGGGGCTTGTCGATTACGTAGGTAATGAGATTCATTTCCGCGCTCCGCGCTCAGCCCGACGTACGCATGACGCCGCAAGAATACCACAGGCGATGGGAAGGCGCATACTGCGCATAGCCACCATTGCACATCTCATCCACCCCCTTTTTCTCCCCGCAAGCATATAGCTAGGCTATGCGAATAAAAACCCGCCAGGCAGAGCCTCGCCCGCAGCCAGTTCTCGACTCGTCACTCCCGGAGATC
>JAPLGX010000524.1 GCA_026389925.1 Chloroflexota bacterium | reverse complement strand
GGCCCCAAGCACATAGCCGAATGCACGCCGAAAGCGCTCGGCGACAACTGGGTACCGCTTCCGAGCGTGCTCAACCAGTGCCGGCCTTCGGAGTTCGTCAAACGACCAGATGATCTTGATGAGATTGTGCTCAGCAAGCAGCGCCGCATAGCGATCGTCGTCGCGCTGCAGTGAGCTGGCCGTGTAGATGGCACGTTCCGCTGTCAGCTCGTCCGCGTCGAGCCGCACCGGGTGGAAGAGAATCCGCGAGTGATCGTAGGCGAACGAATAGTCGCCCAGCGCAAGCAAGGTTGCCGCCGCACTCTGCGCGCGGTTCATTGCGACTGTCAGGATATGCCACCGTTCGCCACGCTGGCCAGGACTGGTCAGCAGACCGTGCAGGGAGTCCAGTGAACTCAGATAGCCGCCCTCGCTGTCGATTGCTACGGTGATCGGCGCAGCCGAGGCCTGCTTGAGCTTGAGGATCTCTGGCGCAACACGGCGGACGAAATCATCGTCGATAGCGGAGTTGACGTAGAGCACACGGTTCCAGTCGAGTTCCCAATAGAGGGGTACGTGGCCCTCGCCTTGAGGCTGTTCCTGGGTCTGTTCAGATTCGTTTCCGGAAGTCACAGCAGACCTCCTGTGGTTGGACACATAGTGGAACCCGACCGCTGTCGGTTCACGAAGGTACTTACGCAAGCGCGCGACCCTACCCGCCCACCTCCCTCAACCTCCCCGCCAACCCGCTCGTCCGCCCGGTGCTCCGGCCCACCGCGCTCCGGATTGCGCCCTCGCCCGCGAAGATCGTCACCGACTGCCGCGCCCGCGTCACCGCGGTGTACAGCAGCTCCCGGCTCAGCAGCCGGCTCTCGTACTCGGGGAACACTACCAGCACCTCGTTGAACTCGGACCCCTGAGCTTTGTGTACCGTCATCGCCCACGCCGTCTCCACGCGCGGCAGCCGCGCCCGAGACACCTTGCGCGTCGCGCCCCCCTCGGCCGGGAAGTACACCGCCACACCGTCATCGTCGCGCCAAACCACGCCCAAGTCCCCGTTGAACACGCCCAGCGCGTAGTTGTTCTCCGTCACCAGCACCGGCCGGCCGTGATACCACAGATCTTGCCGTACTGCCCGGCCCTGCCCCTCCAACCACCGCTCGACCGCGGCGTTGATCCCGCTGACCCCCAACCGCTCCTCCCGCTCAGGCGCCAGCAGGCGGAACGCCCCGAGCGCATCCAACAACGCCGCCGGCGAATCCGCTTCCAGGCACTTCCTCAAGTGCGGAAGCACGGGCTCGAGGATGGCCTCGGGATTCCGCGGCGGCACTTGCAGCTGTACATACGGCGCGGCGGAATCGGCGCACGCCGCCAGCACCGCGTCCCCATCGCCGGCCAGTATCCCCTTCGCTAACGCTCCGATGCCGGGTCGCTCCTCGAACCGCCAACTCCGCGTCAGCCACGTCACGCTCAGGAAGAGCGGCGAGCCCGGCCCCTCGTCCTTCGCCTCCCGGCAGAGTTCGCCGAGGAGATCACCAGCGCCGACGCTCGAGAGCTGATGCTGGTCGCCCACCAGCATCAGCCGCGCGCCGGGCTTCATCGCGCGCAGCAGGGCATCCATCAACAG
Organism: Chloroflexota bacterium; assembly: GCA_026389925.1. GTDB lineage: Bacteria > Chloroflexota > Anaerolineae > Anaerolineales > RBG-16-64-43 > RBG-16-64-43. The sequence goes on along the minus strand of JAPLGX010000524.1, from coordinate 1,336 downwards.
CACGTCCACCATGCTCGCCTCGTCCACGATCACGAAATCCTCGGCGAGGTGGTTCTCCTCATTGTGTGTGAAGGTGGTAGTGCGCTTCGAAGTGCCCAGAAGGCGATGAATCGTGCTCGCCTTGAGAGGGAGCTGGACCTCGCCGAGCCGCTGGCGCAGCGTTTCGGTGAGCCGCGTCGCCGCCTTGCCGGTGGGCGCCGCCAGCGCGGTGCGGGCGGTGTCCGCGACGACCATCTGCTTCAGCTTGTCCGCGATGTACGTCGTCTTCCCCGTCCCGGGGCCCCCGGTGATGATCTCGAACGCCGGAGCAGCGCCGCCCGCGCGGAGCATCTCGTGGACCCTGCGGGCGATCCGCTCCTCGGCCTTGAAGTAGCGCCAGAGTTGCACGAGGCCATCCCGCAGGACGAGCGGCGCCGGCGCCCGGCCGTCGCTCACGCACGTCGCTCCGCGGAGCAGTTCCGTCCACCAGTCAGCACGATCGTAGTCGTGGTTCGGCGGCAGCGCGCCCGGCATCCGGGTCTGTGCTTCCAACGCCTGGCCGCCAAGCTCCGCGACGCTGATGGCGCTATGTCCGTCGCCGCATGCGCGGCAGGCGAACGCCGCGGCGAGCGCGATGGCGAGCGCCTGATCGCCCGCCAGCGGTTGATCGGCGGTCTCCTCACCCGTCCGCGTGCGGCAGCCCCTCCGCACCACCACACCGGCCAACTGGGCGTCGAACGGCTCGATGACCTTGCCGTCGGCCAGACGACGCAGCACATCCAGCGCGGCCTTCACGAGCCGCTCCCGACGGCCGAGTCCAGCGCGTCCAGCAGCGCCGGGGTCGGCGCGTCGCGGAACCAGCCATTCTCTCGAGAGCCCGTCACGCCGCGCAGGAAGACGAACGCCACCCCGCCCCAGTGCCGCGCGGGGTCGTAGCCCGGCTGCCGCACCCGGAGATGGCGGTGCAGCGCGAGCAGGTAGAGGTGGTACTGGAGCGTGTAGTTCTCCTTGTTCATCGCCCTGCCGAGAGAGTCCGGCGCGTAGTTCTCGTCGTCGGGGCCCAGCCAGTTCGACTTCCAGTCCATCACCCACCACTTCCCTTCGTGCTCCAGCGCCAGGTCCACGAACCCCTTCAGGTAGCCGGTGAGGGCGGAGTCCTTGAGGGTGCGCAGCAGCGGCGCGTAGGCGCGGGCGTGCGCGGAGCCGTGCTTCGCGAGCGCGTCCGCGATGCGGCGGGTGGACAAGCCCTTGACCGCGAGGTGGAACTGCCACTCCCGCAGCGCCGCTTCACCGGGCACCTGAGCGAGCGAGAAGCCCGCGCCGGGAATGGGTGCGGAGCAGAGGGTCCCGAGCATCC
>JAPLGX010000019.1 GCA_026389925.1 Chloroflexota bacterium | reverse complement strand
TCCCACGAGACCATTTGCAGCGGCAGGTCGAGGGCCTGGCCCTCCAGCGTGCTGGCGCGGAATCCGTCGCGCGTGACCACCACCATCTGACCCGGATCGAGAAAGGCCATGTGGCGCGTATGTTCGAGCAGTGCGGGCATGTCGGAGGCCACGAACATTTCGCCCTGGCCCTGGCCGACCACCACCCCGCCGGCATAGCCCACGCGCGCGGCCACGATGGTGCCCGGCTCGCGCAGCGAGAGCAGCACGATGCCGTGCGCCCCGCGCAGATGAGCGATAGCCCGCCTCGCCGCCTCGGTGAAGGGATAGCCCGCCTGCAGGTAGCGGTCGACCAGATGCACGATGACCTCGGTGTCGGTGTCGGAGGTGAAGGTTACGCCCACGGCCTGCAATTCCTCCTTGAGCGGCATGAAGTTCTCGACGATCCCGTTGTGCACCACCACCACCTCGCCCGAGGCGCTGATATGCGGGTGCGCGTTGCGCTCGCTGGGCTCGCCGTGCGTGGCCCAGCGCGTGTGGCCGATGCCGACAGTCCCGTGCACCGGCGAGGCACACACCTTTCTGATCATGTTGCTGATCGAAGTGGTCGCCCGCGAGGACGGCGATGCCCGCCGAATCGTAGCCGCGATACTCCAGGCGCTTGAGTCCGTCAAGCAGAATCGGCGCGGCCTCACGCGAACCGACGTAAGCCACGATGCCACACATGCAGAACCTCCTCGTGCCGGTTTGGGTCAATCCACAACCGGAGCGCCTGCTGTGCGCACGGCCGACGCGCGGGCCTCGCGCGCGGCGCGCGCTGTGGGTGCTGCGGCGTGCTCAGCCAGGGTCGATCGTTGCGCTCGGTTGTGTCGGCCACGCCCCGGGGTTTGCCGGCGCAGTTGCCTGCACCATCTTGGCCCTGGGGTTGTGCGGGGGAACCCCGCGGGGGGAAGGAGATGGGCGGTGGCACGCCCAGAGGGCTTCCGCTGATCTGTCGATTTTCTCTCCGGCGGCGCCGGAGATTAGCCCTGCCGTGCGGCAGGGAACCCTCTGCCTCGTCAACCTGCGGCGGCGCGCAGCGAGCCTCGCGGCCACAGGTCCATGCGCTATTCCTCCCCGAGCTCTGTTCGCTTCACCTCCTGCGGATGCAGGCTGAACGGATGTGTGCGCCGGGATTATACCACCCGGCCGAGGCCAATCCTTCGGCCCGCGCCCGCGGCCCGACACAACCGGCGCGAGCGGCCTGCGGCGTGGGGCTGCATTCTCTTTGGTATACTGGCCGCACACGCCTTCCTCAGGAGGCCTCATGCGCATGATCGGCGCCCGTCTTCTCGCGGCGGGCCTTATGTTGTGCGGGCTGCTCGCCGCCTGCGCCGCTCCCCCCTCCACCGTGAGTGAACTGCGTTACGGTCTGACGCTCGTACCCACCGGGCTCGACCCGCACATCAATGCGTCCTCCGAACTCGGCATTCCGCTGCGCTCGGTGTACGACACGCTCATCTTCCGCGACGCGCGGGGCCGCTTCGTGCCCGGGCTGGCCCGCGCCTGGACGATCAGCACTGACGGCCTGAGCTACACCTTCTCGCTGCGGGCCGGTGTGCGCTTTCACGACGGCACGCCCTTCGATGCCGAGGCGGTACGCATCAACCTGGAGCGTATCCTCAGCCCCGAGACGAAATCGCAGAAGGCGCGCTTTATGCTCGGCCCGCTCACCGGCATCGATGTGCTCGACGCACTGACCGTGCGGCTGACCCTGAGCGAGCCGTTTGCTCCGCTCCTGGATGCGCTTTCGCAGCCGTATTGCGGCATCGCCTCGCCGACGGCTCTCGCGCAATGGGGCAACGCGGATTATCAGTTCCACCAGGTGGGCACCGGGCCGTACCGCTTCGCCGAATACATCAGCGGGGATCATCTGACGCTCGAACGCAACCCCGACTATGCCTGGGGGCCTTCCATCTATCACAATCGCAAGGCGGCCGTGGAGCGCATCGTCTTCCGCTTCTACGCGGATCCGGCCACGCGCGCGCCCGCATTGCTCTCGGGCGAGGCCGACGTGATGGGCGAACTACCGCCGCAGGACGCTCTTCGCCTCAAACAGGATCCCGCTTTCCAATTGATACCTGTGCCGATCCCAGGCCAGCCGCTGGCGCTCTACCTCAACACCGAGGCTCCGCCCACCGACGATCTGCTCGTGCGCCAGGCGTTGATCCTGAGTGCCGACCGGCAAGCGATCATCGACACGATCTTCGGCGGCCTCTCCCCCGTGGCCACCAGCCCCATCTCCTCCTCCACCTGGGGCTTTGTCGAGGTGGTGCCGGCCGCGCAGGATACAGCGCGGGCCGAGGCGCTGCTGGACGAGGCGGGCTGGCACCGCACCGCTGCCTCCGAGTGGCGCACCAAGAACGGCACACCCCTGACCGTGGAGGTGGTCGTCCCGCCGTGGGGCTTCAACCCGCAGGTCGGCCAGATGCTAGAACAGCAATGGGAGGCCCTCGGCATCCAGGTCAACCTGACGCAGGGTGCCTCGTTTGCGGCATTGCGTGAGGCGCAGGCCGCGGGCAAGTACAACCTGCTCTCGGTCAATCTATCGGGCGCCGACCCCGACCTCTTGCGCCCGTTCTTCATGAGCGACGGGTCCTACAACCTTTCGCGAGTGGCGGACGCGCAGCTCGACGCGTTGTTTGGCGACGCGGCACGCACCAGCGACTCGGCGGAACGTGTGCGGCTCATGGCCGAGGCCCAGCAGCGGGTTGCGGCGTTGGCGCTCGTCCTTCCCGTGCGCGATTACGTCAACCTCAACGTGGCGCGCGCCGCAGTGGAAGGCCTGAGCTACGATGCCCAGGGGTGGTTCCCGCTGCTGATCGACGTGAGCCTGAAGCAGCCCTGAAGCGTAGAATCGCGCCACCTGTGTTCCGCCCCGAGCCTGCCCCGGTGCCGGCGATGTTGCAGCGCGAGGCGCGCGGACCGCGGGGCGGCCTCTTCCAATGAGCCTGCGGACCCTCCTTCGGCGAATTCTAGGCAGCCTGACCACCATCTGGGTTGTCACCACGTTGGTCTTCTTTGCCATACGCCTGAGTCATATTGACCCACTGGCGGCGCTTCTCGGGCAGGGGCTGGCCAGCCAGGCCCAGGCGGCCGAGATGCGCGCCGCGCTCGGCCTCGACCGCCCGCTGCTCCAGCAATATGCCCTCTTCCTGAGCGGCCTGGCGCGCGGCGACCTGGGTCGGTCGCTCTTCGACGGCCAGCCCGTCGTGCGCGCGATCGCTCAGAGTGTGCGCTTCACGGCCCCCCTGGCACTTACGGCATGGCTGCTGGCCATTGCCCTGGGCCTCACGCTTGGCAGCCTGGCCTCGCGCGCCAGCGCCTGGGAAGCCGGGCGCCCCGCCCGTCTGCTCGCGCGCGTGACGGGCGCCGCGCTGGTCCTGGGCACCTCGACGCCCGTGGCCTGGTCCGGCCTGCTCATCCTGTGGGCCGCGGTGCCGCTGCTCACCGCACTGCGCCCCGGACCGGCGCGCGATGTGGCGCAGCTCGCGCTGCCGGCACTAACGCTGGGCATTGCCTCGGGCTGCAGCCTCGGGCGCGTGGCGCAGGCCGGCCTGGATCGTGCCCGCCGCGAGCCGTTCTTCATCGCTGCCCGCGCGCGGGGCATTGGCCCGGTGTGGCGGCTGGAATGGTCTGCGCTGCGCACCACGCTCGCGCCGGTCATCTCGTTGGCCGGGGTCGAGGCCGCATTCCTCCTGGGCGGAACGATGGTCACCGAGACCCTCTTCGCCCGCCCGGGGGTCGGCCGGCTGCTCGTGGAATCGATTCTCCGCGGCGACTTCCCGTTGGTGCAGGCAATCGTCACGCTCATCGCTGCCGGGTATGCGCTGTTCAACCTGCTGGCGGACGTTCTGGCCAGCAGCCTCGACCCGCGGCTGCGCGAGGAGGCAGAGTGACCTCACGCCCCTCCCCGCCGCGGCTCGCCTCGCTGATGACCCAGGCCCCACGCGTGCGCCGCACGCCGTGGATCGCCCTGGCGTGGTTGGCCGTCATCCTCCTGGGAGGTGTGTTGAGCGCGGGGGCAGCCCTCAACGTGCCGTTTGAATCGCTTTCGCCTCCAAGCACGGTCCATCCCCTGGGCACCGACCTGCTCGGGCGCGACGTGGGGCTGCGCCTGCTGGCCGGCGGGATGCGCACGCTGCGCATGGCCGCCGCGGCCACGCTGATTGCGGCCGCGCTGGGTTCGCTATGGGGGCTGGTGGCCGGCCACGCCGGCGGCTGGCTGGAATGGGTGTTGGTCCACGCCAACGACGTGCTGCTGTCGGTTCCCGGGCTGGTACTGGCGCTGGTCGTGATCGCCGCGCTCGGGCAGCACGAGGCGACCATCATCCTGGCGGTCGGGCTGGGCGGCGTGGGCAGTTTCGCACGCCTGGCGCGCTCGGCGGCCTCACAAACGTCTCATCGCTCTTTCGTCCTCGCCGCGCGCGCGCTGGGCGCAGGCGAGGTGCGCCTGCTCCAACGCCACATCTTTCCGAATACGCTCGAGGCCCTCACGGCTTACGCGCTTTTACATTTCGGTTGGGCTCTGGTAAACTCGGCTTCGTTGACATTCCTGGGATTGGGAGGTGCGCCTTCCATCCCCGACTGGGGCCAGATGCTCAACGAGAGCCGGCTCGTGTTTCTCAACGCGCCCTGGCTCGCAGCAGCCCCCGGTACGGCTCTGGCCCTTACCGTCCTGGCAGTCCAACGTCTGGGAGAGTGGATCGCCAAGCCCTGAGGCGGATCGCTGCGGGTGCAATCCTGCACTGTGGCAGCCTTCCCGCGGCTCGGCTGCTCCTTTTCATTCCTGAGGTCATCCATGACGGTCGCTTTGTTCGTGTTGCTTGCTCTGGCAGTGGCTTTTGATTTCCTCAATGGGATCCACGACAGCAGCAATGTGGTGGCCACAGTCATCACCTCCGGCGCCATGCACCCGCGCGTGGCTCTGTTCACGGCGGCTGCCGCTCATTTCATAGCGCCGTTTATCCTTCCCCTGGCTGTGGCCACGACCCTCGGAGAAGACATGCTGCACGACCAGGCCATCCAGATCAACGTGGTCATCGCCGGCCTGGCGGCGGCCGTAGTCTGGAATGTCGTCACCTGGTACCTGGGTCTGCCCTCCTCCTCCTCGCATGCACTGGTGGGCGGGTTGCTGGGTGCGGCGATCCTTTCCAGCGGCTTCGCGGTTGTGCGGCTGCCGGGCCTGCTCAAGATCGTCATTGCGCTCCTGGTCTCGCCTCCGCTCGGCATGCTGGGCGGGTGGTTGGTCATGCGCCTCACGCTTTGGATCTCACGCGGCGCCAACCCTTCTGTTAACCGCGTCTTCAAGGCTCTACAGATCGTCACCCTCGTCGGTCTGGCCTTTGGCCACGGCTCGAACGATGCACAGAAGACAATGGGCGTGATCACCATGGGGCTCTTGGCCGGCGGCCTGATCCCCACCTTTCATGTGCCCACCTGGGTCATCCTGGTGAGTGCCTCGGCCATCGCCCTGGGCACTTCGCTGGGCGGATGGCGGTTGATCAAGACGCTCGGCGGGCGAATCTTCCGCATTCGCCCCATTCATGGATTCACTTCGCAGGTGGCCGGCGCCGCGGTGATCATCGGGGCCTCGCTCCTGGGCGGTCCGGTCTCCACCACCCAGGTGATGAGCGCGGCCATCATGGGTGTTGGCGCCGCCGAACGCCTGGGCAAGGTGAACTGGTTGATCCTGCGCGACCTGGCGTTGGCCTGGGTCCTCACCATCCCGACGACCGCGCTCCTGGCGGCGGCGCTTTACCTCATCTTCTGGGGCCTCTGACGCGGGCCTGCGCTCCAACCAGCTTTTCGGATTGAACCCCAACGTGGATAGGGGGAACGGCGGAGCCTACCTCCGCCGTTCCTCTATGGCCTTGGGTTGGCCGCCGGTTAACGAGGCATTGCGAGGAACCGCTTGGCGTGCCCCGTGGCTGTCTCCAGCGCCTGCGGCCCGGCGGCAATCCACACCACGTCCGGGTCGCTCGCTCGAAACCAGTTGGCCTGATGGCGCACCAGGCGCCGCGTCGCACGGCGGATTTCCGTGCGGCATTCCTCCAGACTGAGCTGCCCCTGCACGTGGCGCGCAATCTCTCGATAGCCGAGGGCGGAAAAGGCAGGCAGGTCGGGGGAGAAGCCGCGCGAGAGCAGCCCGCGAACTTCTTCCACCCAGCCTGCGGCGAGCATGGTCTCAATGCGTGCATCCGCGCGCGCGTACAGTTCCTCGCGCGGCATCGTCAGCCCCAGGCACAACGTGCGGAAGCCCATCCGCATGCGTGTGCGCTGCGCCGAGAAGGGATGCCCGGTGAGATAGATTACCTCCAGCGCGCGCATCACGCGCCGCACATTGCGCGGGTCGATCGAGGCGGCCGCCTGCGGATCGCGCACCTGTAGGTCGCGGTGAAGCGTCAAGGCGCCCTCGCATTCGGCCCGCGCCGCCAGTTCCGCGCGCAATGCCGGATCGGGCGTGGTGCGTGGAATGACCCAACCTTCGAGCAGCGCACGCACGTACTGGCCGGTGCCCCCCACCAGCAGCGGCACGCAGCCGCGGGTGTGGATGCCGGCAATGGCCCGCAGCGCCTCTTCCTTATACTCCGCCAGGCTCCACGGCCGATCGACCTCGGTCACGTCGACAAGGTGGTGAGGCACGGCCGAGCGTTCTTCGCGCGTCGGCTTGGCCGTGCCGATGTCCAGGCCACGGTAGAGCAGGCGCGAGTCGGCGGAGACGATTTCACCGGCCACGCGCGCGGCCAGCCCGAGCGCCAGCACGCTCTTGCCGACAGCCGTCGGCCCGACCACGGCAATCAGCGGCCGTAGGGGGAGATTCGGATCGCGCGGCTGGGGTGGGCGGGCGTCAGGCATCGGCAGGGTGCGCGGCCGCCGGACGGTCGCCGCGTACCGCATTCTCGATGATCTCGAGGCGCGCCGTCTCGCCGCCCGGCCCGAATTCGATCGCCACCGCGTCGATGCGCCAGTCGGCCTCGAGGTGCTCGCTCGCTGCCAGGTAGTGTTGGGCGGATGCGATGAGATGTGCCTGCTTAGTGGCAGCGAGAGATTCTTCCGGCGGGCCAAAGGTGCGGCTGGTGCGCGCCTTGACCTCGACGATGATCAGCACCTCGCCCTGGCGGGCACCGATATCGAGCTCGCCGTAGGGCGTGCGCACGTTGCGCGCGAGGATCTGCGCGCCCCGCTCAAGAAGCGTCCGACACGCCCGCGCCTCCCCGCGCTGGCCCAGCCGCCGCGCGTACGTGGTCACACCCGCACTCGCACACGGCGCCACCATCGCGCGAGCGGCCCCGGCCGGCGCGGGCGCGCATCGCGTATGACGCGCGCGTAGGCCTCCTGCAACAAGTCCACCGTGCGCCGGATGTCATAGTCTTCCGCTGTCCGGCGCGCACCGCGCCGCAGCCGCGCACGCAAATCGCGGTCGCCGGCCATGCGCGTCATCATGGCGCTCAGCTCGGCCAGGTCATCCTCGGCCAGCAGCCCGTTGACCTCGTGCTCGATCATGTCGTCGATGCCGGGCGAGTGGATGCCCACAGCCGGCAGTCCGGCTGCCATGCTTTCGATGATCGTCAGCGGGTGGACCTCGGTGGTCGAAGCGGTCACGAAGAAGTCGGCTGCCGCCAGGTGCGCCGGCATCTCCTCATAGGGGGTGCCGCCCAGGAAGTGCACCCGCCCGGTCAGGCGTGCATCCGCTACCTGAGCCTCGAGGTTCTCGCGCTCCGGCCCGCTGCCGATGAGCATCAGGTGCAGCCCGGGCCATGCGGCGGCCGCGCCGCGCACCGCGCGCAGCAGAAAAGCGAGGTTCTTCTCCGGGCCCAGGCGCCCCACGTACACGCCCAGCACGTCGCTCAGGGCGATGCCTAACTGGCGGCGCAGGTCGGAGGGCAGCGCCTGACGAAACGGTTCGAGATCGACCCCGTTGGGCAGGATCTCGATAGGCGTGGTCACGCCGAAGCCGCGCAATACCTGGACGGCGCTGCGCGAGGGGCTGATGACCATGGCGCACTCACGGCAAAAGGATGGGAAGTAGGCTTGCAGGAAGGCCTGGGTGAGCGGTTCGGGCATGAGCGGCACGTAGTACTGGGCATACAGGTCGTAGCGCGTGTGATTGGTGAAGATCACGGGTTGCCCGAGCGGCCGCGCGTAGCGCAACCCTAAGCGTCCCGAGACGAACGGATGGTGGGCGTGCAGGATGTCCATCCGCTCGAGATGCTGCCGCACGCGCCACGGATAGCGCAGGCCGAGCGAATAGCCGGTGCCGGAAAGCGACAGGCCCGGGGAGCGAAAGACGTTCGGTTCGTCGTCGTCGTAGTCATCTCCCCCGAAGGTGAAGACCGCCACCTCGTGCCCGGCAGCTTCCAGGAAGCGCTTGGTCAGCGCGATATGGTTGGTCACGCCGCTGATGTGCGGCTTGTATAGATCGGCCAGCATTCCGATGCGCATGGGGGTTGAGGTCATCCGTTCAATCGTAGTCGCGTGGCCAGAGCGCGTCAAGCGCGAGGCCAGACGCATCTCACACGAGCCTCGATGGGCAGGGTGGCGGAGGGAAGCAGCTCTCTTCCCTCAACGGGGGAAAGCCCTTCCCTTCGGCCCGGTGCGTGACCTCCGAGAATCGGTCGCAGCCGGTCGGGAGACCCCACGAAATGCGGCCGGAATAGGGGCTAAAGTTGACAAACTCACACCACTTGCATATAATCCACCTAATACCTACAACCTGCCGTGGAGGGACCCACCAGCCGGCGTACGCCGATCCACCCAACGCCGCGCAGGCGGGGCCAGGCACCCAACAACCGAGCGCACCTTCCTCTTCCATTGGGTACAGCGCAACCGATGTGCTGTGGTGTGGGTGTGGTTCCCGCTAACTTGAATGCGAGTCGTTTAGCCGAAGCAGGCATCTACCTGGGGCCAGGGGGCGTCGTGCATCTCAACGCCTCATGAACGAAAGGAGGTGGTCAGCGGACTGGTTGAACGGCTGCAAGGCCTCGCGGCCTTGCCGAGCGATACAGGTTCGACACGCTCCATTTGGGCTCGACCGGATCTGCACGTCGACTTGCACTGGACCAAAGGAGGAGGAACTCCCATGAAGGCACGCCACATTCTGTCTGCGCTCTTTGTGATGAGCATTTTGCTGGCGGCTTGCGCCACTGCAACCCCTGCACCGACGGCTGCCCCAGAGCAGCCCACCTTGGCGCCGGCCACCAGCGCTCCGGCGGGCGGCCCGCCGGAAGTCTGCGCGACCGACACCTTCGGGTGCGCGGTGCTCGAGACCGGCCAGACCATCAAGATCGGTATGGGCGCACCGATGACCGGCGATAATGCCGCGTTCGGGAAGGACATTTCCCAGGGCGCCATGATCGCCATCGATGATGGGGGCGAATTCAACGGTTTCAAGTTCGAACTGCTAGCTGAAGATGACATGGGCGCGCCCGAGGGCGGCGCCGCCGTGGCTAACAAGCTGGTCTCCGACCCGACGGTGGTCGCCATCGCCGGGCACATCTTCTCTGGCGCAACGCTGGCCGCTATCCCCATCTATGAGAAGGCCGGATTGCCGATGATGTCGCCCTCGGCCACCAACCCCCCTCTGACGCAGATGGGCTCGGCGGTCTTCAACCGCTTGGTCTTCACTGACGCCGACCAAGGCCGCTTTGCCGCGGGCTACATCTACAACAAGCTGGGCGCGCGCAAGATCGTTAACGTGCACGATGGTCAGGCATACGGCCAGGGTCTCGCCCAGGTGGTGTCGGACGAGTTCAAGAAGCTCGGCGGCGAGGTGCTCGCCTTCCAGGCGATCACCCCCGGCGAGTCGGACTACAGCGCGGTACTCACTGCGCTGGGTGCACTCTCGCCGGATGTTCTGTACTTCGGCGGCTACACCGCTGAAGGCGTGGTGATCGTCAATCAGATGAAAGCCGCCGGGCTGACCACCACCAAGTTCTTCGGCTGTGACGGCACCTTCGGTCAGGATTTCCTCGACCGCACCGGGGCGAACGGTGAAGGGGCCTACAGCACCGCGCTCATCCCCGCCGCCTCGGAGGCCAAGAGCAAGTTCGACGCGGCCTACGAAGCGCGCTGGGGCATGGTGGCAGGCAAGCTCTCGCCTTACTCCTGGACCGCCTACGACTCGGCCGCTGTGCTGGTCAAGGCGATCAAGGACGTGGGCATCCTCGGGGCCGATGGCAAGCTCTACATTCCGCGCGGCACGCTGATCGCGGCGGTGCGCGGGACCAAGGACTACCAGGGGCTTTCGGGTACGGTCACCTGCACCGCGGTCGGCGAGTGCGCCGGCTCCGGCCCGACCTTCTATATCATCCAGGCTGGCAAGTGGGTTGAGGCCCCGAAGTAAGGGGCAGTGTTCACACCGTCACCGAGCGGGGCCGCCGCGTCTACGGCCCCGCTCATCTTGCTAACCCGAACGGCATAGGCTTGCGGCCGCCATGGACTCCACCCCCTCCTCCCGCGCGCGCCTCCCGATCAGCGCCTACCGCATAGCGCAGGTCGTTTTAGCTGTTCTCTTTGGCGGGTTCCTCGTCTGGCGTATCGTCGGCGTCGTTCGCACCACCGTATTCGGCCCCGACATCTGGATACGCTTCGCCATCGCCGGGTTGATCCTGGGCAGCGTCTACGCGCTCATCGCTATCGGCTACACTCTGGTGTACGGCATCTTGTTCATGATCAACTTCGCCCATGGCGACATAATGATGATCGGCGCCTTCGGCGGTTTCTTCGTGTTCGAGGCCCTTCGCGCGATAATGGTCGCCGGAGCGGAAGGGCCGGTCCGCTACTTGGACGCTCACCCGGCCATCTCCGTTCTGCTCGCCTTTGCGGTGGGCACGAGCGTGGCCTCTTTCTCCGGCTTCTTCCTTGAGCGTATCGCCTACCGCCCGCTGCGCGGCGCGCCGCGCCTGGTGCCACTCATCAGCGCCATCGGCGCCTCAATCTTCCTCGAGAACGCTGCCCAGTTGCTCTTCGGCACGCAGCGCCGCGACTTCGCCAACCCGACTGTCCTCACGCGCGGCGCAGGCTGGACGATCCCGCTGGGCGACGGAACGGTGGGGCTCCCGTACACCGGCGTCTTCACCGTGGTCTTATCCCTCATAATCATGATCGGGTTGTACACCCTGGTGCGGCGCACCCGCCTCGGACGCGCCATGCGCGCGGTGGCTGAGAACAAGCCAGTTGCCGCCCAAATGGGCATCGATGTGGACGCGGTCATCAGCCGAACGTTCATCATCAGCGGCGCGCTGGCCGGCGCAGCCGGCGACATGTGGGGCATCCACTTGGGGCTGGTGTACTATTTCGTCGGGTTCCTGCCAGGGATTAAAGCCTTCACAGCCGCCGTTCTCGGCGGTATCGGGAGCATTCCCGGTGCCATGCTCGGTGGTCTGTTCCTGGGTCTGGTCGAGTCGATGGGCCCCGCCATTTTGGGCATC
>JAPLGX010000325.1 GCA_026389925.1 Chloroflexota bacterium | reverse complement strand
ACGGTCACTACCTGATTTGCTCCCAATGCGGCGCGGCGGTGGAGTTCGATCAATGCCGAATGCAGGGCGTGGTGCGCGGCCTTGCCCGGCGAACCGGCTACCGTATCTCGTCCCATTGGCTGGAACTTTTCGGTGAGTGTCCGCGCTGTCAGAGATCCGCGCGGTCGCGCGCCTCACACCAAGCGGGAGTTGCCCATGCGCAAATTCCGCGTTAGCCGGCGCGTGCCCGTGGCCTCCCGCGCCGCTCTGCTGCTCCTCGCCGCCTCCCTGACTGCCCTGGGCGCCTGTACACTTCGCACATCAAGTCATCTCGACAGGCCGCGGGTCGTCGCGATTGAAACATTCCTTGCCGACATCACTGGCGCGGTCGCCGGACCGTACCTCCAGGTTGACGCGCTCATGCCGCCCGGCGCCGACCCCCACGCATTCGAAGTCACCCCCGCCGACGTCCGGCGGGTCGCCCAAAGCAGCCTCCTCATCGCCAACGGCGCCGGCTTTGATGCTTTGCTCCTCACTCAGCTCATCAGCGCCGCGGGTGAAGTGAAAGTGGTGGAAGCCGCGGCGGGCCTTCCACTTCAGCCGGCTCCGTCACCGTCGGAGACTGGCGCCGCCAGCGCAGGCGCCCTCCCGCCGACCGGCGATCCGCATCTGTGGCTCGACCCGCTCAATGTAGTGCACTATGTCGAGAACATCCGCGCCGCCTTGACACAGCTCGACCCACCCCATGCTGTGGAATTCGCCGCCAACGCCACGCATTTCACCGATCAGCTCGTCGCGCTCGATGAATGGATCCGCCTCCAGGTGCAGGAGATCCCGCCCGAGCGCCGCCTGCTGGTCACCAACCACGAAAGCCTTGGTTACTTTGCATCACGTTATGGCTTCACGATTGTCGGGGCAATCATCCCCAACGTGAGTTCGTCGGCCTCGCCCTCAGCCCGGGACCTGGCGCGGCTCGTCGATGCGCTGCGTGCCGCCCGCGCGCCGGCCATCTTTCTCGATAAGGGAGCCGACCCACGCTTGGCCCGGCAATTGGCCGACGAGAGCGGCGTTTCTGTCGTGACCCAACTCTTCACGGAGTCGCTCAGCCCCGCGGACGGGCCGGCTCCCACCTACCTTGAGATGATGCGCTTCGACACGCGGACGATCGTGGACGCGCTGGTCGCGCCGGGGAGTTAGTCTGCCAATGACAAACAGAACCTCGAAGCCCGCTCCGACCGCTCCTTCCGCTCGCCTCGACTTGGACAACGTCTCGGTCGCCTACAACGGTATTCCGGTCCTCACGGGGATTACCTTTCAGGTGCCGCAGGGTGGCCGCACGGCAATCGTCGGCCCAAACGGAGCGGGGAAATCCACGCTCTTCAAGGCGCTCGTCGGGCTGCTGCCGCTGCGCGCCGGGTCGATTCGCATTCACGGGCTTCCGCTCGGCGATCACAAGGACTGTGTTGCCTACGTGCCCCAACGCCGCGAAACCGACTGGCGCTTCCCCCTTTCCGTGGAGGACTTGGTGATGATGGGTCGCATTGGGCGATTGGGCTGGCTGCGCCAACCGGGAGGTTCCGACCGAGCCGTCGTTGCAGGCTGCCTGGAACAGCTCGGCCTGACCGACCTGGCGCATAAGACCATTGGAGAACTCTCCGGGGGCCAGCAGCAACGCGCCTTTCTAGCCCGCGCCCTGGCCCAAGAGCCGCACATCCTTCTGCTGGACGAACCTTTTACCGGCGTGGACCCCGGCACGCAAGAGGCGACCCTTGATCTGCTCGATCGCCTGGGGGCGAGCGGCGTCACCGTGCTCGCGTCCACTCACGATCTCAATTTGGCCGCCTCGCGTTTCGACCAGA
>JAPLGX010000372.1 GCA_026389925.1 Chloroflexota bacterium | reverse complement strand
CACGCCCGTGGGCGGGGCGGAGAAGGTGCCGACGTTCGTGGCGTTGATCGGCGCCCAAGAAGGTCTCAACGTCGCAACGCTCATCGACATCGCCAAGTCGAACAAGCAGTTGATCGAGAATCTGTTCAAGAAGAAGCTACTGAAGAAGAACCAGGTACTGACCTTCGCCGACTTCACAGGAACCAAGTACGCGGATATCGAGGACATGTTTGAGGTGTCGTTCTATCTGACCCTCGTCAACGGAGAGTATGGCGCTCATCTGCTGAAGGCTGTGAAGGTGACCGATCTCTCTAGCAAGAACCCGCGTGTCCTTGCCCGGCTGGAGGAGTACTTCGAGGCGTCTCCGCTAAAGGGCGGTGCGCGGTTCGGTCATTTCCGGCCAGCACGGTTCTTCATCTCGAACGCATCCACGCTCCGTGGCGAATTGTCGGACGCTACGCTGGATCGCTTCGAGGAGGCATTCAAGAGGCTTAACTCATTGCTCTAGGCGATCCGTGCCGACCTCGGCCCGCCAGGGCCAGCGCCCCGCGTTCAGCATCGGCATGACTTCGTAGTAGATGTCCGACTTCGCGCGCTCGCTTGGCCGACACTGGATGCCCGCGAGCCGGAAGCGCTCGCGCGGCCAGGGCAGCTTCCTAACGCGAGCACGTGCCTCCCCACCCGCTCCCACGCGCTCATAGCGTGGAGCGTTCCACGCCGCCGTCCGCCTCAGCGAGGAGCTGAGCAGCAGTCAGATGGAGACCGCGGGCGATGCGTTCGATGTTGTCCAGGGAGATATTGGTCTGACCCCGCTCGACCGCCCCCATATACGTGCGATGCACGCCGCACTGATCAGCAAACGACTCCTGCGAATACCCCGCTACCTTCCGCAACCGGCGTACAGCGCGTCCCAACCGCATTCGTAAGGTCAGCATAGACCGACACACTGCATCGGGCCACGCCTTTAGCTCTACAGCCTTTACCTAGCCACTGTATACATAGCATATTCTACCCCGCCCAAAGCCTAGGAGGCGACACCATGAGACTCGCTGTCCCAGCGTTGGCGCTGGTGCTTGCGAGCGGCGCTCCAGTCCAGGCACAACAGCCGACCTACCGTACTCGCGCGGACTACCCTGCGTGTCTCACGCTAACAGCATATCGTGAACTACAGACCTTCGCAGCCAGCAACCATACGCATCCATACGCATCGGGGTCACCATGCCTGCGAGAACTGCTTCACGCCCTCGGGTCGTCGTGCGCCACGTCTGTTTAGCCCTTTGCGTATCGGCTCTTCAATGGAGCCCCGCCGTCGCCCAGAAACCGGTGCCCCGGGCCGTCGTTGCGGATTCACTGCAGCCGTACCAGCGCACGCCAGTGGCCCTAGCCATGGCCGAGCTAGGAGCAGGCCTCGCTGGCCTCCAACCCGACTCAGCACGCGTCCGATCAGCCACGACCGAGATTGCTCGCGTGTACAGGGCAATCGCCCGCGACTCCACATCGCTCATGTCGCTTTTGGGCCAGACGGCTATTGCTTTCTATTCTGGGAGAACTCGAGCAGCGGGCGCGGCCCAGGTCTCGCAAGTAGCGGCCGAGGCGGGCATCAGGTTTCAGTTACTGATCGCGGCCCAGAACGAGCGGCTGCTAGAGCAGAATGACACGGTGATCGCGCTTCTGAGAACTATTGCCGATCACGTGCGCCCTACCGCTCCGTCCCGCCGGTGATAAGGCCCACACCCGTATCGCCGGAAACGGCACCCCTTACAGAGTCGAGCGTTCCAGGCTGCGGTCCGCCTCCATAGCGAAGCGCTGCATGGTGACGGCTTCCTGTGCCTGCTGTTGCCCCCGCTCCACGACGATCGCGCGCTGCCGCTCGGTCAATGCGGGCCACGGCCTCGGGCCGCCGGCCGCCGTGATGATCTCGTAGGCCGGTGTGCCGGTGATCTCCTCGTAGGTGCGGCGTGTCCTGAGTCCGTGCTCATCCTTCTCAGTCGCCCGTGGGATGTGGGCGTGGTCGATGAACCCGGCCCCCTGCACCGTCATGGCCGCCGCCGCGCAGCCTTCCCTCATTGCGGGGATCACGACCGACGGGAAGTCCGGCACCGCCACACCGAACCGATCCGCCAAGGCCCCAGCCTCCGCCTGCAAGCGCGCCAGGCTCCGGTACCGGTCGTTCACACGCTCGGCCGCAACTTGGTACGACACGGCAGCCTCCCGCGCCTTTGCTTCGTCCTCGTCCAGTTCCTGCCGCACTGAGCCATAGGCACGCACGACGCCGACCATCCGCTTCTCGGCCTCCGCCGTGCCCGCTGCCTCCCGGTCCGTGGCGAGTCGTTGTTCGAGTAGCGCGGCGGCTTCGGTCAGGTCGGTGCGCAGTTGCCGCACCTCAAACCGCCGCGCTCGAGGCACCGTGGCGTCTCTCCCTGCGGCCAGCGTCACCGCGATCTCGTTGCCCAGTGACTCAGCCTCGGCGTCAAGCTCGGCGATCTGCTGGCTCATCTGCGCGAGACGCTGTTCGTGCTTCTGCACTTGCTCAACGGTCGTCATGTTTGGCTTCATTTCTTCACCTCTGTGTCCGTGGTGATGCATCGGGAGGGCAAAAGGG
>JAPLGX010000450.1 GCA_026389925.1 Chloroflexota bacterium | reverse complement strand
CCTTGAAGGGAATCTTGCGGACGAGCGCGCTCAGCCTGAAGCACACGCCGACGGCGACCGGCGCGAGCAGTCGGGAGAGAGTCCACCTCCTCCGACCCGAACGACCACCGTCCGTACTTCCCCGCAGGCGCTGCGGCATGGACGGCATCGGTCCCCATGTGGTGGCAGGGATCGCGCGCCGCGTGGTCGAGGTGGCAGACTCCATGGGTCCTCTCCTTGGGGAAGTGGGATGATGGCGGGCATGAGTTTAGCGCAGAAACGGTTAGGGGGCTGACGCCGATCGGGCCATCCGGTCCACCCGCCGTGTCCGCGAGGCACCTACGCTCATTCCATCAAGAAGCGTCTGATCTCGGTGAGCAGAATGTCTTCATGGCTGATGAAGCAATAATGGTGCCCCTGGCGACAGGCGGCCGCTCGGCATGGCCATTTCGAGATGGGCCGTTTGGTCGCAGCGGGCAGTCCACCTTTCGCGAGCAGGCTCCCACTCGATGAAACACTAGCTCCGGGTGCCGCTGTAGGTGAGCATCAGATGGTAGAGCAGAATCAGGGATTTGTGGAAGATGCGGATGTTGTCGACTTAGAACAGGCGGCTGGCGGGCTTGGGCTTTGTCTCCGCGGCGGCGGCGATTGGTTGGGCAGTGCACCAAGCGGCGCCCACCAAGCGGATTGACCTAAGGTGTCCATCGGCACCACGCAGAAACTACTTCCACTCTAGCAGGGCGCTGAAAAACAACATCGCGAATGTTGAATATCGCGTTGATTTCTGGCCGAGCACCGCCGGCGGGGCTTGGCACGTCGACCTGGCCGGGGAGAGGCAGGATAACCTGGCCGTCTGGTGCGTGAAGCTGCACAGTGAGATCCCGCTTCTTGCCGTACTCGCCCAATTCTGCACCTAGCTTGACAACCAGATGAATCGATGGATGCCTGGCAGGGAACTGCGCGGCGCGGATTTCGTTGAAGACACCCATCACATTGAGCTTGTTGTCCGCTGTGACGTTGGCGCAATCAGCGGCGACGAAGAGGAGGAGTCTCATAAGTCACCCATGGAAGGTGCACACGGAGCATCATTATGCGGTTGTCGCCGACGGCGAAACGATTGGCTGAGAAACAGGCTGCCACGTCGCACTCGTCACCGCCGCTCCGAATGACATCGTACCCGGCACCCATTTACTCGTTGTGCTACAGCGCCAAGGCAGTCCCTCTATGGGGTTCCTGCCCGCGCTTTGGGGATTGGCATCCCGAGTGGCACCGGCTCATCGTGCGACTTGAGTGCTGATTCACCGCAGGGCCCGCTACGTTCCGGTCTCTGTGGGTGTGATTTGCCAGGGTTGTCGTCGATCCAGTGAACCGCCTATGTGTTGACCTTCGGGGTTGTCTACCAGAGCACATGGTTCCGTTGTGTCGCCCCATGTGCATTGTACTCAAGACATCGAATGACGTAACCCACTCCTCAATTAAATTGCTCCACCCCCACCTCCTCCGGACTCACCAAATCCGACAACCCCCAAAACACGCGATACTCCCCAATCTGCTTCTCGCGGAAGGTGATGCCCCGGCGCTGGAATGCCTCGCGCAGCAGCGCGTCGAGCGCTCGGTGGCGCGTGGTGATGTAGGCCACGCGCTCACTCGCGGCCACCAGATCGTCATACGGCGCGTAGCGGTCGTCACGCGCGGTGTAGCGAAGGTCCTCGTGATAGGGCAGGCGGGCAACAAAGATCAACTCCTCGCCCGAGAGGAACGCCAGCGGGTATTCCACCCAGTAATTGGTATAGCCGCGCGTCTCGCCCTCAGCCCGCAGAAAGGCGATCAGCTCGGGCAGCGCGCGTGCATCGACCTGCGCTACCGGGTCGAATTGGGTCGTTAGCCCGGGCGGATTGGCCCGCGCGCACTGGATCGTCGCCCCCAGGTTGAAAGCCAGCACCCCCGCCAGCGCCGCCATCGCCCACCTCGGCCGCGCCCGCCACAATCCCTCCAACATGTCCGCCCCGCCAATCGCCAGGCACACGCCCAACGGGAGGAAGTAGCGCCCGCTCGGGTCACCGCCAAACGGCGTGAGCACAAACGCGATACATAAAAGCAACGCGGCGCCTGCGACCATCCAGCGCGCGGGCGCGGCCTCCGATTTCTCCCTCAGCTTGACAATTCCATAGGCGATCGTCCCGAGCAAGAACGCGACCGCCAGCGGCGCGAGCGGCCAGAAGAGCCAGGTGATCGCCCATGGCGGACGGATGCCAGCCACAACGGTCGATCCAAACACGATCAGGTTGACCAGCCGCGGACCGATCGCGCCCCACGCCGTGGCCGTCCCGCTCCCCGCAATCGCGCCGCCAAGAAGCTCGGTCACCGCGGATCGCCCGAGCAATACATAAGAGACCGCCCACGGCCGCATCCCGAGCCATGCGCCCACCAATCCAATCCCCGCGCATGATGCAAGGTCACGCCACCGCATCGTCCTCTTGGCGAACCAGGCGAGGACGCATATTGCAGGCAAGGACATGGTCAGGCTGAGTGGGAACACCCACAACCCAATCCCCAAGAGAAGACCGAGAACTAGCGAACGCAATGGGCCAACCCGGCCCGAGGCAGGGGGCAGAGAGAGCAGCATCGTGAGTGCGCCGATGAGCAGCGCCTCGCCGTAGCCGCCCAGGCTGACCGTGGTGTAGAGGGTCTGATTGACCGAGGGCAGTGCCATGAGCAGCGCGGCCATCGCCGCCATGCGCGGAGAGCGGAACGCGCGCCAAACGAAGATGTAGACCAGGCCGAGCGTAGCGAGGTAGAGCACGACCTGCACCGCGCGCACGACCCACACCTCTTGGCCAAAGAGGGCGAAGCCGCCGGCGACGAGGTATGCATCCAGGCTGCCCATGTAGGCCTGGCCGTAGAAGAAGAGCGGGCGCTCACCGCGCAGGATGTGCTGCGCCATGAGCGCCACCACGGCTTCATCCGAGTTGAAGGGCAGGGCGTTGGCAAGTAGCAGCGAGAGTTTGAGCGCGAGGGCGACGACCAGCGCGGCCACGAGGCCAAGGTGGTTGTTGACCTTGGCCAGGGCCCGTATAATGACCGGCATGACACGCCGCTCGTGGGCGGTGCTTGTTGCACTCATCGTCATCCTTGCTCTCGCGGCGCGCCTCATCCCCGGTCCGCGCACGATCGACGACGCCTACATCACCTTCCGCTACGCACGCAACCTGCTCGCGGGGAACGGCTTCGTCTTCAATCCGGGCGAGCGCGTGCTCGGCACCACCACGCCGCTCTTCACGTTCATCCTGGCCGCGGCCGCCCTGCCTTTCGGCGGCGGCGCCGCTCCGTTCCCGGTCATCGCGCTCGTGCTGGCCACGCTCTTCGACCTCGGCGCATGCGTGACGCTTGCGACCCTCGGGCGCGCATTCGGCCGCCCGGCCGCAGGCCTTGTGGCCGCGCTCGCCTGGGCCATCGCGCCCTCCAGCGTCACCTTTGCCATCGGCGGGCTCGAGACGAGCCTGTTCGTCTTCCTCATCGCGCTCGCATTCCTCGCGCACATACGCGAGCGCACATTGCTCACCGGTGTGCTGTGCAGCCTGGCCGCGCTCACCCGGCCGGATGCGCTGATCCCGGTCGCGCTCATCGCGCTCGATTGCGCCTGGCGCGCGCTGCGTGCATTGCGTGATCGATGGCGCGCGTTCGTGCGCTTCGCTGTACCTCTGGCCGCGCTTCTTGTCGCATGGGCGGCCTTCGCCTGGTTCTACTTCGGCGCGCTCGTCCCGCAATCGATGCTCGCCAAAGGCGCCGCCTATCGCCTGCCCGACGACGCGGCCTTCATCCGCCTCATCCAGGCCTACGGCACGCCCTTCATGGAGGACGAACTGGTCGGCACGTGGTGGATCGCGCCCGGCCTCGTGTTCTCCATGGCGCTGACCCTGCTCGCCCTCACGCGCCTCGCGCGCCGCGTGCCCACCGCCTGGCCGGCGCTCGTCTACCCGTGGGCCTTCCTGGTCGTCTTCTCGGCCGCCAACCCGCTCATCTTCCGCTGGTATCTGGCCGAGCCGCTTCCATTCTACATGCTTTCCATTTTGATTGGCGTCGGGGAATTCTCACACGACGTGGCTGACTCCGACACGCTTTACGGTGGCGTCCTCAGGCAACCGCTCGCGGCGCGGGTGGGATGGGCGACTGTGGCCGCGTTGATCGTTGCCGCGCTCGGAGCGGGGTGGGTTTTGCATCCGGCGGATGGGGCGGATCGCCCTGCGCCGGAGATGGCCTGGGTGCGCCTCGAGGAAGCCTACACCGAGGTTGCGCGCCGCCTCGCACCACAGGTGACCGAGCGCACGGTCGTCGCCGCAGGCGACGTGGGCGCGCTGGGTTACTTCCTCGACGCGCACATCCTCGATCTCGTCGGGCTGAACTCGAAGGAAGTCACGCAGTACTACCCCTTGCCCGACGAGATGTACGTGATCAACTACGCCGTGCCGCCGGGCGCGGTTTTCGCAGCGATGCCGGATTACGTCGTCCTGCTCGAGGTCTATGGCCGCAACGGGCTGCTCAAGGAGGCAAAGTTCGCGCAGGCTTACGACCTGGTCGACCGTATCGACACCGACATGTATGGCAGCGATGGCCTGCTCGTGTATCGTCGCCGCTGAGCGCCGCTGCACCCATTCTCCTCGTTTCTCTCATGACCGCTGACGCGCATCCACCTGCTGCGAAAGCAAGCGCCCCTGGCGCGAAGAGTCTCTTCGCGCGCTTCTCCGCGCCGGTGGTGCTCGTCGTCGCGCTCGCAGTCAACCTGTGGAACTTGGCCTCCGTCCCATTTCATCCGGACGAGGCCACCTGGATCTTCATGAGCCGCGACCTCGCGCTGATGGCGCGCGAGGGCCCGCGCGCGGTGTGTTGGCAGCCTGGCACGGCGGCGGATCCTGCGGCGCTCGAGCGCGCGCGGACCGCGCCGTTGCCGCGGCACATCCTGGGCCTCGAGCGCTTGGCGGGAATCCTGCCGGCAGCCGCGGTGCCTGTCGATTGGGACTGGACGACAACCTGGGCGGTGAATGCGGAGCGCGGCGCAGTCCCCTCGGCCGCGGTTCTTCTCGCCGCGCGCCTGCCGATGGCGCTGCTCACGTCGCTCGCGGCGCTGCTGGTGTTCCTCATCGCACGGCGCATCGGCGGCGCGGGCGCAGGGCTGGCCGCCGCGGCGCTCTTCATCTTCAATGCGCTCATGCTCCTCCACGGCCGGCGGGCGATGAGCGAAGCGGCGCTCGTGTTCGGTGTGT
>JAPLGX010000313.1 GCA_026389925.1 Chloroflexota bacterium | reverse complement strand
CTGACCCACTCCGTTTCAGCCGGCCTGGACTACGCCCTGGTCGGTCCCGAACATGCCTGGCTCCACGACCAGGGCCGCGCCGAGTACGTGGCAGTCAGCGACCAGGAGGCGCTGGAGGCTGCGCGAACATTGAGCCGGCTGGAGGGCATCATCCCGGCGCTGGAGCCCGCGCACGCGGTCGCCGAAGCCCTCCGCCGCGCGCCTCAAGCTCGGGATGAGATATTCCTCGTAAATCTGTCAGGGCGCGGGGACAAGGACACCGACATCTACCGGCACGCCTTCCCCGAACTGGACCAGGAATGACGCCCCGCACCCGCATCAGCCGGCTCTTCGACGGCCTACGCCAGGCGCTGCGCTATGGCCTGGAGGCGCTGGCGCGGGACGCAGCCGCGGCTGGGGTGGACGGCCTGCTGCTCACCGACCTCAGCGTTGAGGAAGCCGGGCAGTACGTCGAGGTGACCAGAGCGCATGGCTTGGACACTGTCTTCCTGGCCGCGCCGACCAGCCGCCCGGAGCGCTTACAGCACATAGCCAGCTACTCCCGCGGCTTCGTATACTTGGTTTCACGGACCGGTGTGACGGGTGAGCGCGCCTCGCTGGCCCGCTCGGCAGCCGAGCTGGTCCGGGCGATGCGCCGCATGACGGAGCTGCCCCTGGCAGTAGGATTCGGAATCTCGCGCGCCGAGCACGTGGCTGAGCTGGCGCCGCTGGCCGACGCGGTGGTGGTGGGCAGCGCTTTCGTCCGCCTGATCGGAGAACACGGCGCGAGCGCGTCGCTGGAGGGCGAGTTGGAGGCATTGGCGCGCGAACTTAAGCGCGGCTTTGACTTGAAATAACGATGTCCCGGGAATCCGCCTGGAAGGCCCTGATCGAGTGCCGCGATCGCATCGACGTGCTGGACCGCCAGATCCTGGCGCTGCTCAATGCGCGCACCCGCATCGTCGAGGAGATCGGGCGCATCAAGCAAGAGCTGGACTTGCCCATCTACGAGCCCAAGCGCGAGGACGAGGTCTTTGAGAACGTGACTGCGCATAACACCGGACCGCTGACCGGCGAGGGCGTGCGCCGGGTCTTCGAGCGCATCATCGACGAGATGCGCAACATCCAGCGTTTGCGGATGCTGGAGCGGGACGGGACAGAGAAGTAAGGGAGAGCTTTCCCATGCTGGTGGTAATGCAGGAAGGAGCGAGCGAGGCCCAGATTCAGGCGGTCATCGACCGCATGGTGGCGCTGGGCTTCACGGTGCACCGCTCGACGGGAGTGGTACACACTTTGCTGGGCGGCGTCGGGCCTGCCGAGCGAGTCGAGCCGGCTGACTTCGAGGTGCTGGAGGGCGACAAGGAAGCCCGGCGCATCATGTCGCCCTACAAGCTGGCCAGCCGGCACTTCCGGCCGGCGGGCACGGTGGTGAAGGCAGGGGACGTGGAGATCGGCGGCAGCCGGGTGGTGGTCATGGCCGGCCCGTGCAGCGTGGAGAGCCGGGAGCAGGTCATGCGCATCGCCGAGCGGGTGGCGCGCGCGGGCGCCCGTGTGATTCGGGGCGGGGCGTTCAAGCCGCGCACCTCCCCGTACACTTTCCAGGGCCTGGGGGAAGAGGGCCTTCGTTGGCTGCGCGAGGCCGCCGACCAGCACGGCCTGCTGGTGGTCAGCGAAGTCATGGACCAGACCCAGATCCCGCTGGTGGCCGCCTACGCCGACATCCTACAGGTGGGGGCGCGCAACATGCAGAACTTCAACCTGTTGCGGGAGGTGGGCCGGCAGGCCAAGCCGGTTCTGCTCAAGCGCGGCATCTCGGCCACCATCGAGGAGCTGTTGCTGTCGGCCGAGTACATCTTGGTGGAGGGCAACTACGACGTTATTCTCTGCGAACGTGGCATCCGCACCTTCGAGACCTCCACCCGCAACACCATGGACCTGGCCGCCATCCCCGTGGTCAAGAAACTCTCCCACCTGCCGATCATCGCCGATCCGTCGCACGGGACCGGCAGGCGCGACAAGGTGCTGCCCATGGCGCGCGCGGCGGTGGCCGCGGGCGCCGACGGCCTCATCATCGAGGTTCACCACGACCCGGACCACGCCCTGAGCGATGGGGCGCAGTCGCTGTGGCCCGAGCAGTTCGAGGAACTGATGGG
>JAPLGX010000268.1 GCA_026389925.1 Chloroflexota bacterium | reverse complement strand
GGCGGGCCAGTGCGGCCTGCGCCTGGTCGCCGAGAGGTTCGCCCCGGGCCAAGTGCAGCGCCGCCTCGTAGTAAGCTCGCGCCGCCGCTCGATCGCCGCGCGACTCGGCCAGCATGCCCAGATGCAGGTAGCCGGCCGCGTACGCCGGTTCAACCGAAAGCGCCCGCCAGAACATGCGCTCCGCCAGCGGCAAGTCCCCTTCGAGATACCACGCCAGGCCCAACAGGTCCAGTGCGCGCGGATCGGAGGGCGCCCGCGCCAGCGCTTCGCGCGCAGAGGCGATGCCGTCGCGGCCCACGCGAATCTGGTTGCCGATGTAGAAGGCCGCCCGCGCCAGCCAGGCCTCTTCCGAATCCGGCGCCACCTGCACGGCTTGAGCGTACCAGGCCTCTGCGGCCGAGAGGTCGCTTGCGGCAAACTCCAGGCGGCCGCGCTCGGCCGCAATGGCCCAACTGTGCGAGTCGAGCGCCCACGCTCGATCAAGTTCGAGGCGCGCGCGCGCCACATCTCCCTGGCGCGAGAGAAACGAGCCATACAGCAAGTGAGCCTGCGGCGAGTCGGGCGACAGGACAACCGCCTGGGCATAATCCGGCGCCGACGGCTGGCCGGCCTGCTCGCGAGCCAAGCCCAGGTACGCCAACGCCTCACCATAGCCCGGATTCCGGTCGAGCGCGGCCTGCAACGCGGGCTGTGCCAAGTGCGGCTCGCCGACGCGCAGCAGGAACTCGCCGACGCGCGCCAGGGCAAAAGCCTCACCGCCCTGCTCGAGGGCCGTCGTGATGATGCCGGCCAGGGCTTGGGCTTGCGACCACGACTCGTCGTGCTGGGATGCCAGCGCGTTCAGCTCGTCCGCGGCCGCTGCCGGATCGCGCGTGGCCTGGATGAGCGCGAGCCGGTAACGTGCTCTGGAATCCTGTGGATGAATTGCAATCCAGCGGGCGAGTGCCGCGGAGAGGTCCACCCACTGCTGACGGGACTCGTAAACCGGCATCAGGCGAAGCAGAATCGACTCCGGCTCCGCGCCCAGCTCGGCGGCCGTCTGCCAGTGACCCATGGCCTGTTCGAGGTCGCCATTCTGGGCCTGTGCGTCGCCGAGGTCGAGGTCGAGTTGAGCGACGCCCCCGAGGCGCAGCCGCGCGTGCTCGAAAAAGCACAGCGCCTCGAAGCTGCGGCCGGCCTCTAAGAACGTTCGGCCGGCCTGCCACGCGAGAAGGCCATTCTCGGGGAACCATGCGGCGGGCTGCGCGTGGATGGGCAACGGGCCTGCGACGCACTGCGCGGCCCACGCTGAGCGCACGGGAATCGGGCCCGCCTGGAGGAGGCCCAGGGCGATCAGCGCCGCGACAATCCGTCGTACCGCAGACCTAGCCATGGACACGGGAGGGAGGGCCCTCCGCAATTAGGAGGCGCAAGACGAGGTCAGACCGCGGTCCAATCCGGCGGCGGCAGTTGGCCGAGCGAGCCATCCGCCAGGATGTTGAGCCGCTCGAGCATGGCACTGCTCTCGCCGCGCTGGAGCATGTCGGCCAATTCCTTGAGCTGGCCCTGCAGGTCGATCTCACTCAGCAAGTGGTTCTCCTCAAGGCGCAGGATGTCCGGGTGCGCGGTTGGGCGCAGCGCGGTATTGTCTTCCCACAACTGCTCGCCCAGCTTCTCGCCGGGACGGATTCCGGTGAAGACGATCTGCACATCGCGGCCCGGCTCGAGGCCCGAAAGGCGAATGAGATCTTCGGCCAGGCTGACGATGCGCACCGGTTCGCCCATCTTGAGGATGAAGGTTTCGCCCGAGGCGCCCAGGCTGGCCGCCTGCAGCACAAGGTGGACGGCCTCAGGGATGGTCATGAAGTAGCGCTTCATGTCTGGGTGGGTGATGGTCACCGGCCCGCCGCGGGCAATCTGCCGTTTGAAGAGCGGGATGACCGATCCGCGCGACCCAAGCACGTTGCCGAAGCGCACCGAAACGAATACGCGCCCGCTGCGTTGGGCGGCCTCGCGCACCACCAGTTCGGCCAGGCGCTT
>JAPLGX010000441.1 GCA_026389925.1 Chloroflexota bacterium | reverse complement strand
GCCGCGCTGGTCGGGCGGCTCCTGCACGACCACGCCATCGACACGCTGGTGCACTTTGCGGCCGAGACGCATGTCGACCGCTCGATCCTCGGCCCGGCGCCCTTCATCCGCACGAATATCCTCGGCACCTTCACCCTGCTCGAAGCGGCGCGCGCCGCATGGCACAAAGATTCAGGCTGGGCGGAGGGCGTGCGCTTTCATCACGTGTCGACGGATGAGGTCTATGGCTCGCTCGCGCCCGGGGCGCCGGCCTTCCGCGAGGACACACCTTACGCGCCCAACTCGCCCTATGCCGCCTCCAAGGCGGCGGCCGACCACCTGGTGCGGGCCTACGCCCACACCTACGGCCTGCCGGTGACGATCAGCAACTGCTCGAACAACTACGGGCCGTACCAGTTTCCGGAGAAGCTCCTGCCACTGATGCTGCTCAATGCCCTGTCGGGCAAGCCATTGCCCATCTACGGCGACGGTCGCCAGGTTCGGGATTGGTTGTATGTCGAGGATCACTGCCGAGCGATCCGGCAGGTTGTCGAACGCGGGCGGCCGGGCGAGACCTACAACATCGGCGGCAGTGTGCAACCCACGAACCTGGAGGTCGTGGAGCATCTATGCGGCCTCCTGGATGAGGCACGTCCCGCGTCGCCGCACGCGCCGCACCGCAGGCTGATCCGCTTTGTCGCCGACCGACCCGGACACGACCGGCGCTACGCGATGGACACGCACAAGATTGAAGGCGAACTCAGATGGAAGCCGGCCGAGACGCTGCCGAGCGGTCTGGAGAAAACGGTGACCTGGTACCTTGAGAACATGGAATGGGTGGCCGCCATCCAGGGCGATCCCAACTACCAGGAATGGATGGCGGACAACTATGCCAGGCGGGGGGAGGCCAAATGAAGGGCATCATCCTGGCCGGCGGGCGCGGCACGCGGCTGTATCCGCTGACGCTAGGCGTGAGCAAGCAACTCCTGCCGGTGTATGACAAGCCGATGATCTACTACCCGCTCTCGATGCTGATGCTGGCCGGTCTGCGCGAGATACTCGTCATCACCATGCCGCATGAGCGGTCCGCATTCGAGCGCCTGCTGGGTGACGGGGGCCAATGGGGGCTGCGCCTTTCGTATACACAGCAGCCCGAGCCGCGCGGGCTGGCGGATGCGTTTCTCGTCGGGCGGGATTTTGTCGGCGGTGAGCCGGTATGTCTTATCCTGGGCGACAATGTGTTCTTCGGCCAGGGGCTGCAGAGTAAGCTGCGTGCGGCGGCGCAGCTCCGCGAAGGGGCGCTGATCTTTGCCTACCCGGTGCGCGATCCGCAGCGCTATGGCGTGGTCGAGTTCGATGCGAGCGGACGCGCGCTGAGCATCGAGGAGAAGCCTGATCGACCCCGCTCGCACTATGCCGTCCCCGGCCTGTATTTCTATGACCGGCAGGTGGTCGGCCTGGCGGAGAGACTTAAGCCTTCGCCGCGCGGCGAGCTGGAGATCACCGACCTCAACCGCGAGTATTTGGCGCGCGGCGCATTGCGTGTGGAAGCGCTTGGGCGGGGTGTGGCCTGGTTGGATGCCGGCACGCACGAGTCGCTCCTGCAGGCGGCGACCTTCGTGCAGGCGGTGGAAGAACGTCAGGGGCTGATGATCTCATGTCCGGAGGAGATCGCCTTTCGCCAGGGTTGGATTGAGGCCGCCCAGATCCGGCGCGCGGCCAAGGTGATGGGCAACTCATACGGCGCGTACCTGGAACATCTCCTCGA
>JAPLGX010000367.1 GCA_026389925.1 Chloroflexota bacterium | reverse complement strand
CTCATGGTGCCGCGGCCCCCGCGATCAACGAGCGCGGCCAGATCGCCGCGTACGGCGTCAACGCGGCAACCGGGGCGCGGGGTGCCATCCGCCTCGATCCGGTCGCGGCCGCCTTCGGGGCGGCGGTGGGGCGGCAGCGCTGATCGGTGGGGCGGGCGCGCTGGTGTGGCAAGTCTCACGGAAGCGCCCGGAGCCGCAGCCGGCCGAGTAGCGACCGTCAGTCCGAAGCTGGCTTCGCCGAGCCGGCCACTTCGACAATGACGTCGAGGACTCTCGAAACCTCGCCGGAGATCTCCGATCGCTTGACGAATTGCGCGAGAACGTGGTAGTCGCTCTTGTTCATCAGGTTCGGCAGGCCCAGTTCTTGGAAGTATGTTCCGAAAACGGGGGCCAGAAAGTCATCGCTGGCTTTGAGATCCGGAGAAAACGGCGCGGGCTTTTCAAGCGTGCGGAGCGCCGTCGAAACCGCTTCGATCGCCCGCTCCATGGCCGCCCGTCGGTGAGCCCGTGCGGCTTCCTCGAACAGTGGTCCTGGCGCGTCACCGGGAGCCGGGTGTTCCGCGAACCTCAGGAGGACCTCTCTGGAGCAGAGGTAGTTCTCAATCTCGCGCTGCGACCACATGATCTCTCTGAGCGGGGGATTCGTCCTGAGAGCATCGCCCACACGGTCGAACAGCGCGACTCCGACGAGGTCCGTCTTGGCCTCCTGGATCCCATAGAAGTGTTCTCTCGCCTTTGCGACCTTGTTCCCGACGTAGTGCGCAAACGGGCGTGCGAGAAGCCGAGCTGCCTCGTGATCCAGTATCTTGGAGAAGGACTGAAGGATGGCGAGATCCGTTGAGCCCTCCAAGTACAGCACCCATCCCGTTTCTTCCGCCTGATAGTAGTGCTCGAAGCCGATGTCTCTGAGGGCCTTCAGCACCTGACTGCCGCGTCCGTCAATCCGATGCGGTCGCCCCACGAACGCGATCACGATGTCTCTGCCCGCGGCTTCGTTGAGGACGACCTCCGAGTGGCTGGCCGCGATGACCTGCGAACCGCGCTCCGTCGCCACCTCCGTCAGGAGCTGGTAGGTCTGCCGCTGGCGCAGGATTTCGAGATGTGCATCCGGCTCGTCCAGCAGCAGGACGGTGCCGGGATTCGCGTACAGATGCGTGAGCAGGAGGAGCGTCTGCTGAAGACCGCGGCCGGACGATGAGATGTCGAGCCGCGTGCCGGATGCCTCCCGATAGGTCATCGTCACTTCACCGCGCTGCGCGACGTAGACAGGGCGGTCCAGCTCCACACCAAAGAGCGCCCTGACCCGATCGTGCAGAGAATCCCAGAGTGCCGTGTCCGACGATGAGGCAATCTGGTAGCAGAGGTTGCGCAGCACATCGGCGGTGCGACCCTCGCCAATTCGTACGTTGATGGCACCGACGTCAAGGCGGACCTCGTTCGCGGCGAGGCCGGACAGCGGCGGGAGAAACGCGATCCGAACACCGCCGGCCGCCTCCGGTACGACCATCCGCTCCGGAGATCGCGATTCCGACTTCCTCAGCGGTCTACAGTAGATGGACTCCTCGTTGGCATAGTCGAACTCGAGACCGCATTCCCAGGCCTCTCCCGCCGTCACGCCGGAGACGACGACATCGATTCGCACATTGGTCGTCTGCGGTTTGCCGTCGACGTCGCAGGTGTCCCGCAGGTGGAGGTCGCGCCAGAGGAGGTTGGCTTGCGGCACGGGGACGGCGATGAGGTCGCGTCGGTTGATGGTTACACCCGGCCGCTTCCCAGGTGTCTCCTTGCCGGAGCGTTTCTCGTTCCACTTTCGCAGGCCGATGTCCCACAGGGCCAGTGCTTGCAGGGCGGTGGTCTTGCCGGAGTTGTTGGGCCCGATCAGGACGACGTTTCGGCCGAGCTCGATGTCGGCGTCCGCGAGTCGCTTGAAGTTCCTCACCACCACTCGTGTAAGCATCGACCGACCCCGCGCAGGTCAATGTGGAGCGCCCAAGTCTTTATCAAGGTAGGCCGCTATGCCGAGATTGGCCAACTCCCTGGGCGGCTGACTGGTTGCAGGTCTGCGTCAGGGTGCGCGCCGATCACACCGATGTCACTTCGCCGCTTTCGTCTCGCTCTGTTCCTCTCGGCCGCAGCGCTCGTGCTCGTCACCTGGACTCCACGCCCAGTGCTCGCCCAGGGCCAAGTCGCCATCGGGCAGACGGTGACGAGCCAGATCACGGCCTCGAGCCCGGTGAACGCCGAGGGGCGGCGCTACGCCCTGTGGACCTTCGGCGGGACCGCAGGCCAGAGCGTCCGCATCGACATGGACCTATCGGATCCTCGCCGTCTCCTTCCGGACGGGCGGCGCGATGTTCGGCACCTATACCCTGTCGGTGAATGCCGCGGGGGCGGCCGCGGCGCCGGTGAGCCCGCCGCCGACACAGCCGCCCGCACCGGTCGTCGCACCGCCGCCGCTGGCCCAAGCGCCCGCAGGCGCGGCGGTCGGGGCGCCGATGCGCATCGCGGCGGGGGGGGCGCACAGCTGCGCGCTCGTCGGGGACGGCGCCGTGATGTGCTGGGGGAAGAACAACTGGGGGCAGCTCGGGGACGGATCGACGACGGACCGCGCTACTCCGGTACCGCTCAACAGCGGATTGATCCAGCCGGGCCTCCGCTTCGTGGAGATCACCGCTGGCGCCGAGCACACCTGCGGGCTCACCGGCGATGGGCGGGCGTGGTGCTGGGGCTACAACTTTGCCGGGCAACTGGGCGACAACTCGCCGCACAACCGAACCATCGTCAGGCAGGCTGATGTAATCGCCTTTAAGCATCCGCTCCCGGTCGCGGTGGCTGG
>JAPLGX010000246.1 GCA_026389925.1 Chloroflexota bacterium | reverse complement strand
AGCCGACGGCCAGGCGCATCAGGAATCGATCGACCTGGGCCTCGGGCAGCGGAAAGGTGCCTTCCATTTCGATCGGGTTTTGTGTGGCGAGGACCAAGAAGGGTTCGGGCAAGCGGTGGGTCACGCCGTCCACCGTGACTTGCCGTTCCTCCATCGCTTCCAAGAGGGCCGACTGCGTGCGCGGCCCTGCCCGATTGATCTCATCCGCGAGGACAATCTGCGCCAGCACCGGCCCGGGACGGAATTCAAAGTCGGTCGTCTTCTGGTTAAAGACGTTGGTACCCGTGATATCGGCCGGTAAGAGATCCGGAGTGAATTGGATTCGTTGGAATGAGCAGCGCAGCGAGCGCGCGAGCGTCTTGGCCAGCATCGTCTTGCCGATGCCCGGCACATCCTCGATGAGCACGTGGCCGGGCGCAAGCAGCGCCGCCACCAGGAGTTCTGTGACCTTCTCCTTGCCGACGATCACGCGAGCGACGTTCTCCTGGATCGCACGACCGAGGGTGTGGACGCGATCGACATCAAGCTCAGGCATGGCAACTCCGGGGAGGGACTCCGCCGCAGCCGAAGTGCGGCACCTCGGCCGCGGCCACCGCGCGACACATTGGCCGCGGCCACCGCGCGACACATTGGCCGCGGCCACCGCGCGGCACGTTGGGTGATTGTAACATCGGCGATTCGCGCAGGGGGATTGCACCTGCGACGCACATCGCTATAATCCTTCCGCAGCGCAGCGTCGCACTCCCATCAACCGGCACGGCTGAGGTTACCCGCCCGATGACCCTGCAATTGCACAAGCTGGCCGAGGCGATTCACGAAGTGGGCCGCGCGCTCGCCGACCGTTTGCGCGAACGCGAGGCCCGGCTGCCTCAGGTGGTCGAAGCGCTGCGCCTGGCCTCGCAACAGGGCGACCTGGCCGAGCGAGTCGACCGGGCACAGAGGCGCGGATGGTTCGGATCGGCGCCTGCCGGCGAAGCGCTCGACCGCGTACATCCTGCCCCGCCGGCGCCCACCGGCCTGACGGTTGTGGCCACCGACGGCTCGCAAATCTACCCCGACCGCCACTCCGCCCTGCCCTACTACGCCGTCAATATCGGATCCTTCATCGTGCGCCTGGGCACCGGCCAGACCCATGCCGACTCGCAACCCGAGATTGTCACCGACCCCGCGCGCCTCTTTCACCGCGGCGAGCCGATCAATGCACCCACCCTCAACGCCCGGCGCAAAGTGGACGAGCTGCGCCTCCTCGCACAACTGTGCCTGGATGAGGCGGCCGCCGCGGAGGCGGCTGAGGCGCGGCCGGTGGTGGGGCTGATCGATGGCAGCCTGGCCTTGCGCGTTCGCAATGAGGCCATCCCCGCCGCCGAACAGCCCAAACTGGAGGGGGAGTACCTCACGGCATTGCACGGACTCGGCGGCGCGCACATTCCGGTGGCAGGGTACATCGCCCGTCCGGGTGGGTCGCCGCTGCTCGCGCTGCTCGCGCTGGCGTTGCAACCCGCATCTGAAGTGGAGGCCTACCTGGCGCGAGTGGCGGGGCCGTCCCGGCCGGTTGATCTGCCGCCTCCATTCCGCGATCTGGCCGACAGCGAGATGTTCGCCCAGGTGCTGCCCTCCGGCGCGCGGTCCGCCGTTTATCAGTTCGTGGCCGAATGGAATCACCTGTACCAGAAAGCACTCGTGCAAGATGGCTCGGGGCACTCTCATAGCTCGCATTTCTTCTACCTTAACGTCGGGCGGTCGTATCCGGTGGTGGCGCGGGTCGAGGTGCCGCAATGGGTCGCGGCGCAGCCCGCGTGGCTCGACATGGTGCACGGCGTGTTGCTGGAACAGGCCTGGGTGACGCTTGACGACCCGTATCCGTATGCTCTGGCGCGGGCCGATGAAGAGGCCGTGATCCGGGCGCCGGAGAAGGAGCAGGTGGAGCGCATGCTTGTCCAGTCGCTCCTATCCGCCGGGATGCGGGCCATGCCTTCCGAGAAGCAAGCCCACAAGCAACGCGCGCGCTATCGCCGCTGAGGCCGTAGTCACCGCCCCAGCCCGGTGCCCGCCTCACTCGCTGGAGGAAACCAACCGATGTTGACACATGGTACCGCCGCCATCACCGGCGCCTCGAGCGGCATTGGCGCCGAGTTCGCACGCCAGCTGGCCGCTCGCGGCTACGACCTGTTGCTCATCGCGCGCCGGCAGCCCAATCTCGAAAGGTTGGCCTCCGACATCACCGCCAGCCACGCCTCGCAGGTGGAGATTCTTTCGGCGGACCTGGCCGACCCCCAACAGGTTGAGCGCGTGGCGGCGCGCCTGGCTGAACTGCGCGAACCGACGATGCTCGTCAACAGCGCGGGGTTTGGGACCACGGGCCGCTTTCAGCGCGTGGATGTCCGCAAACATCTCGACATGATCCAGGTGCACCTGGCAGCCAGCCTGCGCCTCACTCACGCCGTGCTGCCCGCGATGGTGAAGCGCAAGCGCGGCGCAATTATCTGCGTGGCCTCGATTGGCGCCTTTGTGGCGCTGCCCGGCAACGTCACCTATTGCGCCACCAAGGCGTTCCTGGCCGCGTTCAGCGAAGGGCTGGAAGCCGAGGTACGTCCGGCAGGAGTGCGAGTCCAGGTCTTGTGTCCGGGGTTTACCCGCACCGAGTTCCACGACACGCCGGAGTACGCACGATTCAATCGGGCGAGCCTGCCGTCCTTCCTCTGGCAATCGTCTGCACAAGTTGTCTCGGCCTCGCTGCGCGGGCTCGAGCGCGGGCAGCGGGTGGTCATCCCCGGCGCGGTTTACCGCCTGCTGGTTGGCCTGGGCGATCTGCCGATCGTCGGGCGGGGCTTGCGTGCCAACATCGTCCGCCGCTTGATGTTCTCACGCAAACCCGAGGCGCGTGGCACACGTTAGTGTTGGCCGCAGGCAGCTTGAGCGAACCGTTCGTTGGGGAAGGGCGCTCATGCCTCGGGCTCCACACGCGCCTCACCTCTCGATTATGATTGTCACCGGCGGGGGATTCTTCCATCCGGGGATGAACCTGACTTCCGGCCAAACCCGCGCACAGTGAAGCCCTCAACGCGGACGCTGCCTATCCGCACACGAGACCCATCCATCCGCGGGAGGTGAAGGATGCGCAATTATCTGATCGATATGGATGGAGTCATCGTGCGCGGCGACGAGCTCGTCTCCGGGGCCGAGGCTTTCGTCGACCGCCTGCATCAGCGCCAGATCAAGTTCATCATCTTCACCAACAATCCGATGTCCACGCCTTTCGACCTGCAGCACCGGCTGCAGCGCATCGGCATCCGTCTCTCGGAAGACCATATCTACACCTCGGCCATGGCCACCGCCGATTTCCTCGAGTCGCAACTACCGCGGGGCAGCGCCTTCGTGCTGGGCGAAAGCGGCCTGACCGAGGCCTTGCACGCCGCGGGTTACGCCTTGAGCGATCACGTCCCGGATTACGTCGTGCTGGGCGAAACGACAACCTTCAGCTTCGCGCGCATTACCCAGGCCATACGATTGGTGGCCGGCGGGGCGCGTTTCATCGCTACCAACCCCGATGCCTCGAGCCCAAGCGAAAGCGGGCCGACGCCGGGCTGCGGCGCCATCGCCGCGATGATCGAGGCGGCCACGGGAGTCCATCCCTACTCTATCGGCAAGCCCAACCCGCTGATGATGCGCACCGCGCTGCGCCGGCTGAGGGCGCATTCGGAGAACACCGCGGTGATCAGCGACCGGATGGATACCGACATCCGCGTCGGCCTGGAGACCGGTATGGAGACGATCCTGGTGCTCACCGGCGTGACCTCGGGCGACATGGTCTCCCACTTCCCGTACCGGCCGACGCGCATCGTCGAGTCCGTTGCGGATCTCGAGCGCGACGGGGATCCCTCATGAATCCGATGCCGATACCTGCAGCGCCGCTCGTCGGGCGAGTGTTGCGCGCCAATGTCAGCGAATTCACGCTGGGCTGCCGCGCCCTGGGCGGCCAGCTGCCCGCCTTCGGCAGCCTGGTGCGGGTGGCGGCCGACCGGGTCGCCGATCCGCAAGCGGTCGAGATCCTGGGCGTGGTGGCCGATCTGCGCCTGGAAGACGATCCCTTCGTGCGGCAGTTGGTCGCGGCCGAGGTGAGCGACGAATACATCAACGACCAGCGCGACCGCCGCCAGGTGCCGATCGAAGTGCGCGTGATTCACGCCGGCTTCTTTGATGCCCGGGCTGCACCCTGGCATGCCTTGCCCCCGCGCCCACCGCTGGCCCTCGAACAGATCTTCGCCTGCTCGGCCGATGAGGTGCGACGCTTCTGCGCCCCAGGTGGACCCGGCGAGCGCGCCTGGAAGCTCGGCTTCCTGGCCCTGCTGGTCGAAGCCCAGGCTGGCGATGCGTTGCTCAGCGCGGTGCTGGCCCACATCGCCCAGGTCTTCGACGGCGAGGCCCGCGTCGAATTCGCGCGCGAGGCAGGGCGCGAGTTGGCCCGGCTGCTCTCGGCCGATGTGCTGAGGTTGAGCCGCCTCTTGCCTCAGATTGGCCAGACCATGAGCGGGGCGCGCCCGCTGGGCGTTGTCGTTGGCGGGTCGCTCTCGCACGGCCTGGAGGTCATGCTCGACCCGCACACCGTGCTGGAGGGGCTGGCCGTCGGCCGCTATGTGGTCATCCACGGTCAAACTCGCAAGCGTTTCTTTGGCATGGTCACGGACCTCTCGCTCGGCGCGACGCAGGCCGACCTCTCGAGCCATCCACCCGCCGCCGAAGACGCCTACTCGGCCGAGGTCTTGCGCGGCACCGCCGCCTACGGCCTGATGCACGTGGCGCCGATGCTCGAACTGACCCCCGAAGGGGGCGACCCGCGCCCGATCAAGACCATCCCCGCCCACTTCGCGCAGGTGCTGGAGGCCTCCGAAGCGGAGGTCAATCTGGTGTTCGGCGCCGAAGACCGGAGCCACTTCCACATCGGCGCGCCTCTGGAGATGGACGACGTGCACGTCAACCTCGATCTGGCGCGCCTGGTCGAGCGCTCATCGGGCGTGTTCGGCAAGAGCGGCACCGGCAAGTCTTTCATCACGCGCATGCTCCTGGCCGGCATTGTGCGCGCCGGGCTGGCCTCCTGCCTGGTGTTCGACATGCACAACGACTACGGCTGGTCGGTGCACGACGAATCCGGCCGCGAGTACAAGGGCCTGCGCCAGCTCTTCAGCGACGGCCGGGTCAGCGTGATCACCCTCGACCCGGAAACCTCACGCCACCGCCAGAGCAAGACCGATCGCGAACTGCGCATCTCATTGCGGCAGATCGAGCCGGAAGATGTCGAGATGCTGGCCGGGCTGCTCGGGCTGAGCGAAATCCAGGTGGGCGCGCTGCACTTCCTGCGCCGCCGCCTGGGCCGGGATTGGATCGTCAAGCTTCTGGCCGAAGAGGAGAGCCAGGAACTCAAGAAGCTTGTCGATGAGGAACGTCTGATGGCCGGCACGTTGGGCGCCATACAGCGCAAGTTCGAACTCTTCCGCCGCCTGGGCTTCCTGCAAGAGGATCCGCTGGGCGAGGACGCTGTGGAGGAGATCTTCGCCCGCCTCAACCAGGGCACCAGCGTGGTGCTCGAGTTCGGCACCTATGGCAATCAGCTCGAAGCCTACCTGCTGGTGGCCAACTACCTCACCCGGCAGATCCATCGCCGCTACGTCGAACGCAAGAACCGCGCCGCGGGCGGCCAGGCCCAGGACCCGCGCCCGCTGGTGATCGTCATCGAGGAGGCCCACAAATTCCTCGACCCGACGGTGGCCGGGCATACCATCTTCGGCACGATCGCCCGTGAGCTGCGCAAATACAACGTGACGCTGCTGGTTGTGGATCAGCGCCCGAGCGGCATCGACGAAGAGGTGATGAGCCAGATCGGCACGCGGGTGACCTGCCTCTTGGATAACGAGGCCGACATTCGCGCGGTGTTCTCGGGCGTCTCGGGAGCGGGCGCGCTGCGGGAGGTGTTGGCACGGCTCGACACACGGCAGCAGGCGCTCATCCTGGGTCACGCGGTGCCCATGCCGGTGGTGGTGCAGACGCGGGAGTACGGCGAGGCCCTGTACGCGGAACTGACCGGTGCGGCGGACGAGAGCGATCGGCGCGCCCGGCGCGAGCGCACGCGCAAGGCTTTGTACGGCGAATAGCCCGCCGCCTGCAGCCTGTGGCCGTCGGGAGCACAGCTTTTGCACATCTCCCGTCCAGGCACGCAATCCGCACTTGGCGTAGAATCCAGCCAGCCTGCGGCCTCCCCCTCGCCACGGCCGCAGCGACGGAGTGGGCATGACGCGCATCCTGGTTGTGGATGACGAACCCGATACCACGCGCCTGGTGTCGCTCACCATGGAGCGGGCAGGCTACGAGGTCATCCCCTGTTACTCCGGCAAGGAAGCCCTGACCTTGTCGGAAACCCAGACCTTCGACCTTATCCTGTTGGATGTCATGCTGCCCGACCTGGACGGCTATGAGGTTGCGCGGCGATTGCTCACGCGCGATACCCCCGCGCCGCCGATCCTGTTCTTCAGCGCGCGCGGCTCGCTCGAGGATCAACAGAAGGGGCGGGCCCTGGGCTGGGGCTATCTGGTCAAACCGGTGCGCCTGAGCACGCTGCTCGACAGCGTGCGCCGTTCGCTGGGCGAGGCGACCGGCTAGCACTGTGCCCGGCTCCACCTCGCCCCGCCACGCTTACACCCCCGATTCCGATCTCCAGTTCGTCGAAGCCTGCGCCCCCGAGCTGGAGGCTTATCTGCTGGCCTCCGGCATTTATTGGCCGCTCGCGCAGCCCAAAGGCCTCACCGCGCTGCCTCGGCTGACCCTCGGCGGGTTGTTGCTCGCGCTGCGGCGGTTGAGCGCGGTCGAACTCGATCTGCCGGCCCTGCAGGCAGTGCGTCTGACCCGGGCGCGCACGCAAATCGAAACCGAACGCCTGCGCTGGACGGCCGCCATGGGCGCGAAGATGGCCCTTGAGATGCGTGCCCGCCTCAACCTGTGGCGCGCTTACCTCGACGACCTGAGTGAATCACCTGCGCGGAGCGCGGACCTGTACCCGGCCGAGGTACGCCAGCGAGCGACGCTGCAACTCCTGGCAACTGCCCCCGAAACCGGCCCGCTGCCTGCCGAGGCGCGCCAGGCGATGCAGGCCCTGGACGCACGCCTGCGCGAGATATTTGCTGCGGGGTCTTTCGTGTGGGAAGAACAACTCGCGCCCGCCTTCTCCCCGCCCGAGTACTGGTTCCTGTACGGGCGGCCCACGGAGAAGGGCGAGCGCGAGGACTGAGCGGCGCCTGCGCGCGGCTTACTTGGCGTAATCCACGGCGCGCGTCTCGCGGATGACCGTCACTTTGATCTGACCCGGGTACTGCAGGCTCTCTTCCACCTTCTTCGCCACTTCGCGCGCCATGCGTACCGCGGCCAGGTCGTCCAGTTCCTCCGGGCGCACCATGATGCGCACCTCGCGCCCGGCTTGCAGCGCATAGGCTTCGGTCACGCCCTTGAACGACGTGGCGATATCCTCCAGGGTGCGGATGCGCTTGACGTACTGCTCGAGGTTTTCGCGGCGTGCGCCGGGGCGCGCACCCGAGATGGCGTCGGCCGCCTCGACGATGACCGCTTCCACGCTCGATTGATCCACCTCATGGTGGTGCGCGGCGATCGTGTTGACCACCTCCGGCGCCACGCCATAGCGCGCGGCGAAGTCCGCACCGATCTGTGAGTGCGTTCCTTCCACCTCGTGGTCCATGGCCTTGCCCAGGTCGTGCAGAAGGCCCCCAGCTTTGGCCACCGCTACGTTGGCCCCGAGTTCGGCGGCGATTACGCCAGCCAGCAGCGCGGATTCGATGGCATGTGCATGCTGGTTCTGGCCGTAGGAGGTGCGGAACTTGAGCGTGCCCAGCTTCTTGAGGATCTCCGGGTGCAGCCCGGGCACTCCGGCCTCGAAAGCCGCCCGCTCGCCCTCCTCGATGACCACCTGGTCCACTTCCTTGCGCGAATCCTCCAGCACCTTTTCGATGTGCGCCGGATGAATGCGCCCATCCAGGATGAGCTTGGCCAGCGCGCGGCGCGCCACCTCGCGCCGCACCGGGTCGAAGGAGGAAATCGTCACGGCTTCGGGTGTGTCGTCGACGATGACGTCCACGCCCGCCGCCTGTTCGAAGGATCGGATGTTGCGCCCGTTGCGGCCGATAATGCGCCCCTTCATCTCCTCGCCGGGCAGCGGCACCACCGAAACGGACACTTCGGCCACGTGGTCGGAGGCCACCCGCTGAATGGCTTCGGCGATGACCTCGCGCGCGCGCCGGTCGCCTTCGGCGCGTGCTTCTTCTTCGATCTGGCGAATGGTGCGGGCCATGTCGTTGCGGCTCTCGCGTTCCACTTCCGCCAAGAGTTGGCCGCGCGCCTCCTCCACCGACATCTGCGCCACGCGCTGCAGTTCGACCAGGCGATCCGCGCTCAGTTTCTCGATCTCGTTCGTGCGCCGGTCGAGCGCGCTCTGGCGCTTGTTGAGGGCCTGTTCGCGCTGCTCGGTGCGCTCCAATTTGTTGTCGATCTCCGTGCGGCGGCGATTGAGTCGTTCGTCCTCACGCGCCAGCTCCGCACGGCGGCGCCCAGCTTCAGATTCGGCCTCGTCGCGCAGGCGGATGGCGGCATCGCGCGCTTGCAGTTCGATCTGGCGCGCGCGCGCCTGCGCCTCGCCCAGTTCCTTCTCTATGGCGGCCCGCCGCGCCGCCGCCTCACGGTCGAGTTGCTGCTGGCGGTACCAGAACCCCAGCCCAGCGCCGAGCGCAATGCCCAAAAGCGCCGCCAGACTTCCAACGATTATCGGAACAGACATCGTGCGCTCTCACTTTCCGGCTTGCCGGCGCGGCGCCGGGTCGGAGTGAGGCGCCGCGTTCTGCTCGCCCCACACCTCCTCGACGACCGGCCGAGCCACATCGTAGGTAAACCCTCTCCGTCCCAGGAAGCCCAGTAAACGGTGGAAGAATTCCTTCCGTTCGAGACCGCGCAGCCGGCGGGCATAACCGCGTGCGGCCGATCGCGCGGCGCTCTCATCGTCCACTTCGGCCAGCGCCTGGGCGGCGCTTTCCGCGCTCACACCTTTGCGCCATAGCTCCGCGGCCAGGGCGCGCCGCGAGCGCGGCCGAAACGCACTGCGGTTCTCCACCCAGGTGCGCGCGAAGCCGGCGTCGTCCACCAACCCGCGCTCCACCAGCCGCGCCACGATGGCTTCGCGAACCGCCGTCTCCAGCCCACGCCGCCGCAGGTAGTCGTCGAGCTCGCGGCGCGCGCGCGGCCGGCGGGCCAGCAGGCTTAGGCAGCGTTCCACGCCCTGCTCAACGGCGTCGTCGGCCTGCAGCCGGGCGATGTCGTACGGGCCAAGATGCTGCCCGCGGCGCAGCCCCGCCGCCAGCACCTTGGCCAGCGAGAAGGCCCAGGCGCCGTTAAGGTAGATGTTGACTCGCTTGCCGCCGCGGCCCAGCCGCAGCGCGGTGATCTCGCCGTCCATGCCCATACGCACGCAGCCGTGCCCATCTGCATGGCACGGCTGCCGTGTCTCGTTGGGCGGCCCGCAGGCCGCGCCTTCCGTTGTCGACTGCGATGGCCGGTGGACGCCGGTCAGGATAGATCGGGCTTCAGTGAATCGGCTCAACTCCCACACGTCGCGGGCAAGGTCGAGACACTGTTCGCCACAGGCGCACTCCACGTGCGGTCAAACGCAACACCGGTTCCCCATCCCCGCCCGGCGCCTTGCGTACACCCGGCGGAGGTCCATCGTCGTCGTCAAGGGAGTCACTGGCAGGCCGTGCCGCGGGCGGCTGGCGCCCGCCCGCACGCTCACAATCAAGTTACCTCGTTCGGCTCCTCTTCTTTAGGTGAGGATGCGAGATTGACGCCTTGTTGATTGGTCAGCACCTGTTCGCGAATCGTCTGATCGATCTGGGCGGCGAGATCCGGATGCTCTTTGAGATACTGCTTGGCGTTCTCGCGCCCCTGACCGATGCGCGTGTCGCCGAACGAGAAAAAGGCGCCGCGCTTCGCGATCAGGCCGAGCTGCGCACCAATATCGATGAGGTCTCCCTCCTTGGAGATGCCCTCGTTGTACATGATGTCGAATTCGGCTTCGCGGAAGGGGGGCGCCACTTTGTTCTTGACCACCCGCACGCGGGTGCGGCTACCCACCACCTCGGCCCCTACTTTGATGCTCTGGATACGGCGTACGTCCAGGCGAATCGAGGCATAGAACTTGAGGGCCATGCCGCCGGTCGTCGTCTCGGGGTTGCCGAACATCACGCCGATCTTCTGGCGCAGTTGGTTGGTAAAGATCATCGCCGTGTTGGATTGCTTGATGACGCCCGAGAGCTTGCGCAGCGCCTGGCTCATCAGCCGCGCCTGCATGCCCATCGTGGCGTCGCCCATGTCGCCTTCAATCTCGGCCCGCGGCACGAGGGCCGCCACCGAATCGACGACCACCACGTCGACCGCGCCCGAGCGCACCAACGTCTCGGCGATCTCGAGCGCTTGTTCTCCGGTATCGGGCTGGGAGATGTACAGGTTGTCGGTGTTGACGCCGCAGCGCGCGGCGTAGGGCGGGTCGAGGGCGTGCTCCATGTCGATGTAAGCGCACATCCCGCCGCGCTTTTGGGCCTCGGCCACGATGTGCAGACACAGCGTCGTTTTGCCGGAGGCCTCCGGGCCGAAGATCTCGCTCACGCGCCCGCGCGGAATGCCGCCCACGCCCAGAGCCAGATCCAGCGCCAGCGATCCGGTGGGCACGACGTCCACCGCCAGTTGGGCCGCCTCGCCAAGGCGCATCACCGCGCCGTCCCCATACTGCTTGCGGATTTGTGAGAGTGCCGCTTCGAGTGCTTTTTCGCGTCCTGCGCTCATGGCCTCCCCCGATTCGCGCCCCCTGTGGGTATTTGAAGAGTGTACCCGAATCACCAAGCGAAAGCAACCCGAGCGCCCCATACAGCCCTTTCTGACGAGGGCACAGCACGCCTTCCCCATGCCCGCCCGGGCACGGCATGCGCACGGATTCTGCACACGCGAGATTCGAGGGACGCGAGTCCGACGGGTCGCGCGCGCTGTTTGGCAGCCGTTGACAGCGATCCAACAAGGGAAAG
Source organism: Chloroflexota bacterium (assembly GCA_026389925.1). Lineage (GTDB taxonomy): Bacteria > Chloroflexota > Anaerolineae > Anaerolineales > RBG-16-64-43 > RBG-16-64-43. The sequence continues at coordinate 3,194 of JAPLGX010000246.1, read as the reverse complement.
GGCCGGGGAGTTCCCGGCCCTTAGCTTTCACGTGAGGTTAGCTGGCGCGCCAGCCCCGCAGGCGCAGGCTGTTGGAGACGACAAACACCGACGAGAACGCCATCGCGCCCGCGGCCAGGATGGGGTTGAGAAACCCGAGGGCTGCAGCCGGGATGAGCACCACGTTGTAGAAGAAGGCCCAGAACAGATTCTGTTTGATGGTGCGCAGCGTCCCGCGCGAGAGCGTGATGGCCTTGCCCACGCCGCGCAAGTCGCCGCTCATGAGCGTGATGGGGGCGGCGGCCATCGCCACATCGGTGCCCGTGCCAATGGCGATGCCGACTTCGGCCTGGGCCAATGCGGGGGCATCGTTGATCCCATCGCCCACCATGGCCACTCGCTCGCCATCCGCCTGTAGGCGCTTGACCTCGGCCGCTTTGTCGCCCGGCATCACCTCGGCCAGCACCCGGTCGATGCCCACAGCGCGTGCAATGGCTTCGGCCGAGGTGCGGTTGTCGCCGGTGATCATCACCACCCGCAGCCCGAGGCGGTGGAGCGTCTCAATCGCCTCGCGCGAGCCCTCTTTCACCGTGTCGGCCACGGCGATCAGCCCTGCCGGCCGGTGATCGATGGCCGCCAGCATCACCGTCTTGGCATCCGCCTGCAAGCGCTGCATCTCGCCCAACAGGCCATCGGGCGAAACACCCAGCGCCTGCATGTAGCGCGCATTGCCCACGTACACCGTGTGCCCGTCCACCTCGGCCTGCACCCCCTGACCGAGCTCAGCCTGAAAGGCATGCACCTCGGCCAGCTCGATCCCGCGGGCGCTGGCCGCCGCGACGATCGCTTCCCCGAGCGGGTGCTCTGAGCCGCGCTCAGCCGAGGCCACCAGGCGCAGGAATTCCGTCTCGCTATGCCCTCCATCGCCCAAGCGGATATCGGTGACCTGCGGCATGCCGCGCGTCACGGTGCCCGTCTTGTCGAGGGCCACGGTTGTCAGGCGCCCGGCCAGTTCGAGGGCTTCTGCGTTTTTGAAGAGAATGCCCAACTCGGCGCCCTTGCCCGTGCCCACCATGATTGCGGTCGGCGTGGCCAACCCCATGGCGCACGGGCAGGCGATAACGAGGACCGCCACGGCGTTGATCAGCGCGCGCGTGAAGAGCGTGACGTCGGCCGCCGGAGCCCCGCCGAGGAAGAACCACCCGGTGAAAGTAAGGGCGGCGATACCGATAACGAACGGAACAAACACGGCCGAGACCTTGTCGGCCAGGCGCTGGATGGGTGCGCGGCTGCCCTGTGCCTCTTCGACCATGCGGATGATCTGCGAGAGCACGGTGTCGCGGCCGACTTTGGTGGCCTCGAAGGTGAAGGCCCCCTGGCGGTTGATCGTCGCGCCGATGACCGCCTCGCCCGGTTGCTTGGTGGCCGGCATCGCCTCGCCGGTGATCATCGACTCATCGACGGTCGAGCGGCCCTCGACGATGACCCCGTCGACGGGGATCTTCTCGCCGGGGCGCACGCGCACCAGGTCGCCCACCGCCACTTCGTCCACGGGCACATCGCGTTCCTGGCCGTCGCGCACCACACGCGCCGTGCGCGCCTGCAGGCCCATCAGCTTGCGCAAGGCGTCGCTGGTGCGTCCTTTGGCGCGCGCCTCGAGATATTTTCCGAGCACGATCAAGGTGACGATCAGCGCGGCCGTCTCGAAGTACACATGCCCCGGCAGGCCGAAGAGCAGAACCGCCAGCGAGTAGAAGAAGGCCGCCGAAGACCCCATGGCGATGAGCACATCCATGTTGGCCGATCCGCTGCGCAGCGCTTTGAATGCGCCGACGTAGTACTGCCAGCCCACGTAGAACTGGACCGGCGTGGCCAGGCCCATCAGCAGCCAGTCGAACCATGCGGCGTGGCCGATGGCGTGCGGAATGAGGTCGAAATCGCGAGCCATGGCCAGGGCGAACAGCGGCAGAGTGAAGATGAGCCCCACCCCCAACCGCCGCAGCTGATGGGCGATCTCGCGTTCGCGGGCGCGCGCCTCGGCATCCTCACGTGCGCCCTCCGCCTGGAGCACTTCAAAGCCGGCGGCCTGCACCGCGCGCCGCAGTTCAGACTGGGTGACTTCGGTCGGCAAGTAGCGCACCACCGCTCGCTCTGCCGCAAACGAAACGCCGGCCTCGAGCACACCGGGTATGCCTTGCAGGCGCCGTTCAAGGCGTTGGGCGTCGCTGGCATCGCTCATGCGCCGGATGGCCAGGCTGGCCTCGCCGGTGGCGACGTCGTAGCCCACCGCGCGAATCTTGGAGATGATCGCCTCCTGGCCGAGCGTCGAGGGGTCAAACTCGATCACCGCACGTTCCGAGGCCAGGTTGACGGTGGCCGATGTCACGCCGGGCAGGCGCTTCACATTGCGCTCGATGGTGGCCACGCAGTTGGCGCAGGTCATGCCCGTGATCGGCAGCGTCAGATGTTGCGTGCTCATACTGGGGTTACCTCGCATTGCGATCCCGCGGACGGTCCTCCGCGGTTAGTTGGCCGCCGCCGGGTAGTTGATTTCTGCAAGCCGGGCCCGCAAGGTTTGCTCGGTGGCCGGCGCATCGAACTGGATGGTGACCTTCTTGGTCGCCAGGTCGGCCTCCACCCTCTGCACGCCGGTGAGGCTTGCCACTTCGCTCTTGATGGTGTGGACGCAGTGGCCGCACGAGATATTTGGAACGGAATAGGTTACGGTAAGCATGGGTCCTCCTTGAGGATTAAGAATCTAGACACGCGACGACATTTCAAAGACTTCGGTGATCTCTTTGAGAACTCGCTCGCGCTCGTCGGCGCTCTTGCCGCGGATGGCGGTGGTGACGCACGAGTGCAAGTGGTTCTCAAGGACCATGGTGGAGACGCGGTTGAGAGACGACTGCACCGCCTGGATCTGGCGGATGACGTCGACGCAGTAGGCATCGCGCTCGATCATCTTGACCACGCCTTCCAGGTGACCCAGGGCATTGCGCGTGCGCTTGAGGACCTCATCGCGGTTTTCCATGGCACCTCGCCTTTGCTTATACCCCCCCCAGGGGGGTGGGGTAGGTCGAGTATAGCCCCGGGGGGCGGCGGCTGTCAAGAGGCCGCCAAGAGCCGCCCGCCAAGCCAAGCAAAAAGCGAGTCCAATTGGGCTCGCTCACAGGATTCCCGGGGCGCCCCGGCCGTCACCGGCCGGGTCAATTCGG
>JAPLGX010000015.1 GCA_026389925.1 Chloroflexota bacterium | reverse complement strand
GTAGAAGCCGAGGGCGGTGAGGAATTCCACCGGCGCGCCGGAGGTGACCCAGGCCACCTTGCGCACGCCCTGCGCATATCGGCCCTCCAGCCAGTGGCGCGCGACCATCTCCTTGCAGCGCGGCGCGATGCGCAGCGGGGGCGCAAGATGCGGCGAGCGCCCCGCCTCGCTGCGCGCCTGCCATTCGGCGTGCAAGCGTGCGGCGCGCAGAGCCGCGGGCCCAAGCACGCGCGCCTTGCAGGCGTAAGCCAACCCGGCCGCCCCTTTCATGGCATCATCTCCAGGAGCGCATCCAGCCGGGTGAGCATCTGCTGTGAGAGCGCGTCATTCAAATCCACTTCGAGCACGACCGACGGGACACCTTTGCGCTGCAGCGCCTTGCGCAGCGTCGGCAGGTAGAAGAGTTCGGGTTCACAGAACTTGACCAGGCAGAAGACGACGCCCTGCGCGCCGCTCGCCTCCACCTGGTGCATCAGATAGTTGGAGCGTGCAGCCAGGGAAGACCCGCGCGTTGAGTCGGGCGGGCCGCCCAGCCAGCTCTCGGCAAGACGCTCTAACGGATCGCGGCTTCTGCCCGGTGGGCACACCCGCCGGCGGCCGCAGAGGGTGTCATCCGCCACAACCTGCACCTGGCGCTCATCCAGCGCCGCCATGAGCGACTTGGGTTCGGGCACGACGCCTGAAAGGAGCAGCCTCTTTGCGGGCGCGGGGTCAGGCTGCCGCATGGCCAAAGCCCGGCGGGCCGCGGTCTCGAATGACTCTCGCGGCAAGTACTCGCGCGACCGAACCAGCCGATAGAAGTCGCCGTTGGTCAGAGGCAGTTGCCGCCGCGCCTCATGCAACTCAAGGAGAAGTCGATCGGCGTTCTCCTCATCCACCACGAACTGAAGAATCTCGTCCGGAGCCGGCGCGTGCGAGGTGATTTCCCCTAACCGGGTCCCCAGGCTGCGCAATTCCTCGGCCAGGAATCGCAGGGCACCCGCTCCGTCGCTGCGCGGGAAATAGAGGGGCACAACGGGCTGACGGGGTTTGACGAAGTCGAGAAGGATGCTGCCCAGGCCTTGCAGGGAATCACAGGCGTGAGGTACCAGAACCAGGTCAGTCGAGTCGAGCCCTCCGCTCAGCAGAAACGACAGCGCGTTGCGGACAATCGAACACACATACGGCTGGAGGTGGCTGGCGCCGTCGGAGGCGCGGACGCCGGGCGGTCCCCAGACCTCGACCGGTAGGAAACCATAGGCGCGCAGAAGCGCCCGCGGGGCGTAAACCGGCAGGACCGCAGCCACCTGGCCCCCCTGCTGCCTGTGGCTGCGGATGACCTCGGCGCGCGGTGCAATGGCGGGCAATTCGCCCACACTCCCTCCCACTCGACCTCGGCTCTCTCTATCCTAGCATAGGATGTCGCGCGGGAGTATTCGCCGGCCAGTCCGCCAGTCCACCTTCGAGGCCAGACGCTCTCTTGCCGGGACACGTGCCACGGTATACTCGGCCCCGCATCATGGCACGCCGCGCGCGCCGGCGAGTTGGCGCAGACTCGGTCCACAGGATGGCTCGATGCTCGACGACCCCGCGCTAACCGAATTCGTTGTCCGCGAGCTGGCGCATGGCCAGGATCGCAACCAGGTGATTGCCCAGTTGTGTGAACGGACCGGGCACAGGTGGCCGGAGGTGGAGGCCTTCGTGCGCTCCATCGAGTTCACCGAGGCCCCGCTGATCACTCGCCGTCAGACTCCGACATTGTTGCTGATCCTTGTCCCGACTTTGATCGCGGGCCTGGGCGTAACCGCGTGGGCCAGTTACGTCCTCATTCTTGATGCGCGCATGTACGATCAACAATTCGGCGGCGCACTGCCGCTCGGGCTGTTCGCCCTCGCCGCGCAGCACTGGCAGACTGTGTGGGTGATCCTCACCAGCATGGCGATGATCGCTGGAAGCGGGGTCGGCCTCGGCCAAATCATCGCCTCTTACAACTCGCGCTAATCACCTCAGCGGCGTTCTCCTGGCACACTTCGACTCCACAGAGACCCTCTCTCGCGGCGATTCGTTCCCGACGAGTCGTTCGAGGGTCCAGCGCATTCACATAAGCCGTGTCGTGAGTCGAGGCAGGAATGTGGAGCCCTGCAGAATGCGGAGACAGACGAGCCGCGGACGGCTCGCCGGCGATGGCGTGGACTTCACCGAAGGTTACGCGCCTTGCGTGAGGCTGACGGGGGCCCGTCCGTCAATCCCAAGGGATCCCCCAGCGACTGGACTTGCCCCTGGGCGAGGCTACGCCGCCTCCGGAACATCGAGCGATTTATTCGCTCGCGACGGGAGGGCAAAAAGCGCAAATCCCAGCAGGCGCACGCCTGCCGAAATGGCCAGCGCTCCCGCCAGGCCGATTCGGTCTGCCAGGAGCGTGCCCAAGAGCGGCGCTAGCATGGCCGAGAAGTAGGTCAGCATCTGTGCTATCGAGACGAAGGTGGCGGTGTAGGCCGGTGGAACCGTGCGCATCAACTCGTCGAAGAAGACCAGGTCGATTCCAGCCTGGAAAACCCCTGCCACGCCCGCGATAATCGTGATGACTTCGACCCGGGTGCTTGCCGCAGTGAGCGCCGGGTAGAGCGCCATGGCCAGGGTACTGACCAGGAGCACGAAGCGCGACCCGCGCCGACGCGACTGGCGCGCCCAGAAGAGGTAGCCGAAGAGCACCACGGCCATTTGCGCGGTGTTGATCAGCCCGATCCACCAATCGGAGGCCTGCACGACGCGCACATAGTAGAGCGGAAAGAGCGGCGTGGCCAGCGAGGTACCGGTGAGAAACACGAAGCGCTTGAGGACAAACGAGACGAAGCCTCGCTCGCGCATCACCGGGCCGACGTAGTCCCTCAGCCGTGCCCTCAACCCGGCGCCGGGCGAGGGCGGCGTGGGCCCGGCCTCGGGCAGATCGATGTGCGACGAGAAGTAGTAGCTAATCAGGCCGCCCAGCGAGAGGCCGAGGAAAACCGCCTGGTAATTGACCGGGAAGGCCAAGAGGTCGAGCACTTTGCTCGCCGCTGCCACCGACACGGCTGTCGTAAACCCCAGGATTGACCAGCGCCGGCTCATCAAATCGTATCGCCCGCGCGGGCCAGCCACGCCGTTCATCACGACCGAGAACGTAACGTTGAGGGCAGTCTGCGGCAGTGTGGCCATCGCCCAGATGCCCAGCACCACCGCGATCAGCCGCTCCTGTGGAACGACGAAGGGCGCCAGACCGGTAAAGGCATAGGCCGAGACGACCAGCAGCCGCGAAAGACTGAACCACGGCACAATCCGCCGGCGCGTTTGCAGGAAGCGGCCCACCGGCAGCGCGAGCAGCAGCCCGGTCAGGGCCGGCATGGCGGTCAGCAAGCCGACCTCCAGGTTCGAGGCTCCCATGCGTGCCAGGAAGACCGGGAGGAACGGCGCTGAAGCCGCCGCCAAGCCAACGCCGATCCCGTCGATCTGGACGTTAAGGAAGTTCTTGCGTTGAGTCGGCGGCGTGCCTTCGGGCGCCACCGACCAGTGCGGCAGCTTCACAATTGCGCCTCTGCGTGGTCCAGCATCAGGCTGTGCTGCACGCCGCGTGGGCGCGGCGCACGCGCGCGTCCAGGTTGGCCCCATAGGATGGCCCAGCCACGCTGCCCATCCTGGCGACGGAGGAAATCCTTGTCAGCCTTTGGGTCTTGCGGAACGCTCCGGGCACCTGGGCCATGGCTCGCTCGGGCTCTCGGGTATGCCACCCGCAGCCTCGGCAGCACCCGGCGACAAGGTATCGCTCGACAGGGTTCAGCGAGCGCCGGAGCCCGCCTGCGTGTGAGCCTGGGCTAGTTTGGCCATTTGTTCGAAGAGTTGCGGGACATTGGTGCCGCTGAGGGCGCTGGTGGGGACGAACCCCGCGCCGATGGACGCAGCAAAGGTCCGTCCGGCACGAATGCTCGGCGGCGCCTGGCTGGTGGAGGGCGACGGCATGCCTTGGGTCAGCAAGTCCACCTTGTTGGCCACCACGACGAAACGCAGGTCGGGAACTGCGGCCAAGATCTCCTCGCGCCAACGAGGCAGGTTCTGCAGCGTGACCGGGGCGGTAGCATCATAGACCAGCGCCGCGCTTCGGCTGCCGCGGTAGAAACCCTGACGGATGTCATGGAAGCGGTCCTGCCCGGCCATATCCCAGATGGAAAGCTTGACGGTCCCGCCGGGTAGATGCACCCGCTGCGTCTGGAAGTCCACGCCGATCGTGCTGACGCGCGACTCCTCGAACTTGCCCTCGCAGAAGCGGCGGATGAGCGAGGTCTTGCCCACCGCACCGTCGCCGGCGATAACGACTTTGAAAACGGGAATGGATGACATGGAATGCGGCGGCGCCTCAACCTACGTGGGGCTGTCGATATAGAAGCGATAGGGCAAGAACAGGTCGTCGGGCTGGATCGGCCGCCGGCGAAGGATGTAGCGGTTCATCCGCTCAAAGGTCCGCAGCAGCTCGTCGAGGCCTTCCAGGTCCTTGCGCGCCGGCTCGTTGCTGAACAGGACCATCAACATGGTGAATTCGCCCGCCACGAAACATAACCAACGGCCGCCCTCGATCTCCGTCGAGCGCATGCCTGCCCCGAAGATTTCCTCGGTGGCCGAGCGGTAGGCGGTGAGCATCGGCACCACCAACTCCGGATCCTCCTCGAACATGCCGATGCTGCGCAGGGACAGGCCGGATTGCTGCTCGCAGATGGCGTAACCCAGGACGCGGGCCTTGTGCTGGCGGCGGATAATCATGCTTCGCCCTTCGGCCGCCAATTCGTGCCAATTAGGCACCTCGGAAGCGGTGTCGATCCACGCCAGGATCGTGCGCCGCTCGCGCTGGTAATGGTCGAAGAGCTCCTGGAACTGGGCGCGGTTCACCTGACCCTCGGCGAATTCCTCGGCGATGCGGTTGATTTTCTCCTGTACATTGTTCAGGCGCTCGCGCGTCTGGACAAGGGCCTGTTCCCGCGATCGCTTCGCTTCGGTGCCTTCACCTGCAGCGGGGAGGCCTTCCGGTGCCGACCGCGGCGGGGCGGCCGGAGGCTTCTCGCCCGCCGGGAAGCGCTGAGCTTGGTAGGCGATCTTCAGCACGACGGTCGGAGTTTCGCCCGGAGGACTGCTCCCGCTGCCCGCGGGCGCTGGATCCTGGTCGCTCGCTTGGGCCGGCCAGCCGCCAGGCTCACGCCTGCGCAGCAGTCCACCCGGCATCGCCACCGTCTTGCCTGCGGTGCTGTCTGCCTGGAGCCCCTCCTCGCCCGCGGGTTGTGGCCCGGGGCCGAGTGATCCTTTTTCGGTTCGAGAGCCATCCGAGGCTGGGCGCGCCGCAAGCTCCGCCGGCAACTCGCGCGGCGAAATGCGGACGGTCTTGGCTTCATCCGCCGCAGTCGTTTTCGAGTTAGTTGTCTTAGGTCGCCGATGCTTGAGGCGATCGAACCAGCCTGGCATTACGCCGCTCCGCCGGGTTTGGGGATGCCGGCTATTATACAATGGCGAATCGAATTGGCACCGCCCCGGCGACGGCGGGACGCAAAGCGTAGACCGGGCACTCTGGGACCTCGCCGGCGGAGCAGTCCACCGATCGGCTCATGTCAGCGAGGTGCCGTCTTGTGGCGCATTGCGCACTAAACCACCCTCTGTACGTGTGGCGTGGCCGGGCGTTCCACGCCGGAATGCAACAGACCTGGAACAAATCGAGGCCGCTGCAACCGGGCATCGGTGATCGAGGTCGGACGATTACATCCGTCCCGATTTGGACATTGCCAATGTTCATTGCCTCCTGCGATCCACGCAGCTATCGTGATGAGGCGGCCCGATGCGCTGAGTGCGGTTCCGTGATCTATGCTTCCTGGTCTCATGTGGGTAGAGCATGGCCAGAGATCCCCGGCTCCGTCAGAAGGCGCCAGAAGGTTCGCGAGGCAAGATAGGAGAGCGAAGATGCCAGCCCCCATGACGCGGCGAGCCTTCCTCCGGCTGCTGGGCATCGGCCTTGGAGGCGCAGCCTGCGGGCGGATCGGGAGCACCCCGCCCGACCCACTCGCCTCGTCCCCTGCGCCCACGCTTGTCCCCCTGCCCGCTTCAGCCACTCCTTTCCTTCCGGCAACAGAGGCACCGGCGCAAGCGCCGCCCACCGCGGTCGCGTATCCGGATCTGGTCGTTGCCCGCGGCCCCACGCCCGAGCAACTGGTGCGCCAGGGGTTGGCCGCACTGGGTGGCATGCCGCGCTTCGTCCACCCTGGAGCGCGCGTGGTCATCAAACCCAATATCTGCGTGGCCTATCATTCGTATGAGTACGCCGCGACCACCAATCCTTGGGTTGTGGGCGAACTCGTGCGTCAGTGCCTGGCCGCCGGCGCGGCGCAGGTCACGGTGATGGACTCCCCCTTCGGCGGGTCGGCCGAGCAGGCCTATGCGGTCAGCGGCATCGAGGCGCAGGTACAGGCGGCTGGCGGCGAGATGCACCTCATGCGCTCATTCAAGTATGTGGCCACCGACCTGCCACAGGGCCGCGATCTGCACTCGCTCGACATCTACGACGACGTGCTCAATGCCGATGTCCTGATCAACGTTCCCATCGCCAAGCATCACAGCCTAGCCCGTCTGACGTTAGGCATGAAGAATCTGATGGGAGTGATCCGCGACCGCCCTCTGATGCATCAGGCGATTGGGCAGCGCTTGGCCGACTTGGCCAGCCGCGTGCGGCCGGCGCTCACTCTCGTGGACGCCGTGCGCATGCTGATGGCCCACGGCCCGAGCGGCGGCTCGTTGGCGGATGTGCGCCAGGCCGACACCTTGATCCTCTCGACCGATTTCGTGGCCGCCGACAGCTACGCGGCCACGCTCTTCGGCCTGCAACCGGATGATCTTTCGTATCTGCGCGCCGGCCGCGATATGGGGCTGGGGCAAAGCGACCTGGGGGCGATGAGAATCGAGGAGTTGAGCATTGGAGCATGAGGCTGGCCGGCGCCCGAACCCGCGCCGGTATACCCGCGCACGCTGGGCGGTTCAGATTCTGGCCCTGGCTGCCTACCTTGCCGCCTTTGTCCTGGCGCGGCGCGGGCCGGGCCTGCCTGCCGCAGCCAACTTGTTCCTGCGCCTCGACCCGCTCGCTGCGCTCGCCCAGGCTCTGGCTGGGCGCGAGTTCGTGGCGGGTATGCTCCTCTCGCTGCTGGTCATTGGCCTCACCCTGGGTCTTGGGCGGGCATGGTGCGGTTGGTTGTGCCCTCTGGGAACAATCCTCGACGTTATCTCCCCATCGCGCCGGCGAGTGCGCGCGCTCGCAGCCGCCGAGCCCTGGCGGCGAGTCAAGATTCTCTTGGTGGTGCTGGTTCTTGCGAGCGCCCTGATCGGAAGCCTCAGCCTGATGGTCCTCGACCCGCTGACCCTCCTCACGCGGTCACTGGCCTCCTCCATTTGGCCTGCGCTTGATCGGATCGCGCTCGCGCTGGAGACGGGCCTCTACCGCGTGCCTCTGCTCGCTCCGCTCGTCGGGCGCGCCGATTCGTTCCTCCGGCCCGCGGTTTTCCCCACCGAGCCATTGCCAAGCCGAGTGGCACTGAGCTTTGGTGTCTTTCTCGCATCGGTCATCGCCCTCAATTGGCTCGCCGAACGATTCTGGTGCCGCTATCTGTGCCCGCTGGGCGGGCTGCTCGGGCTCCTTTCACGACTCGCGATCGTGAAGCGCGCGGTGTCACCCGAATGCAATGCGTGCGGGGCGTGCACCCACGTTTGCCCCACCGCCACCATCCGCGCCGATCGGCAGTTCGCCAGCGACCCTGCCGAATGCACGATGTGTTTGGAGTGCTTGGCCGCGTGCCCACGCCAGGGCGCAGTGTTCTCTGCCGGCACGGCGATCGCCCCACGAATGGCCTATGACCCTCAGCGACGGGAGGTGCTGGCTGCGCTGGGCGGCGCCTTGGCCGGCGTGGCGCTGCTGCGCAGCCAAACCGACCCGCGGGCAACCTCGGCCCACCTGGTGCAGCCGCCCGGCGCGCGCCAGAACAACCTGATCGGCAAGTGCCTGCGATGCGGCGAGTGCACACGGGCGTGCCCGACCGGCGCCATTCATCCGGCCCTGGCGGAGGCCGGGCTGGAGGGCTTGTGGACTCCCGTGCTCGTGCCGCGCCTGGGGTATTGCGACTACTCGTGCACCGCATGCGGCGAGATCTGCCCGGTCGGTGCTATTCCTCGGCTGGAGCTCGAGGCGAAGCGTCTCACCGCCATCGGCGTCGCATACATCGACAAGGATCGGTGCATCGCGTGGGCTGATCAGCGTGACTGCATCGTGTGCGAAGAGATGTGCCCGGTGGCGGAGAAGGCCATCCTGCTCGAGCGCGTCGAGCTCACGCGCCACGACGGATCGAGCGCGATCGTTCAGCAACCGAGGGTTGTACGCGAACGCTGCATCGGTTGCGGCATCTGCGAATACAAGTGCCCTCTGAGCGGCGAGGCCGCCATCCGCGTGTGGACCCCCAACGTCTCGCTGCCTCTCTAGCGCTCTTCCGAATTGGGAACGACCCGCGCGCCATCTTTCCCCGGCGAGGCAAGGCCAACGGCATTTTCGTACGTGCAGAGTGATTCCAACGGCTCGCAACTCGTGCGCGGCAAGTTGGCACGTCCCTCCGCGCATGCCGAACAAGGCCGAATTCAGCGCCGTGTCCGCGACGGAGGGTCGGAGAACAGCAGGGTCACCACCTGGGCCGGGCGCACCTCGATTTCGGCAGTCCCATCCCGACGGAGCGAGAAGTTCGACAGCGGCGTTTCATCCAGACGCGCCAACTGGCAGCGTCCGAATCGTTTCCAAGGCCGCAGGTGCACGCGCGCCGGCGTATTTCCGAGGTTGACGCCGCGCAGGACAAGTGCCGCGCCCCGTTCGGCCTGCTTCACCGTGGTCACTGCGAAATCGCCGCCGTGCACACGCACCAGCGAGGCACTCGAGGGCATCCGCCCACGGTGAAGTGCTGTGGCCACGGCGCGCGCCGGCCGGTCGAACTCATGCGCGCGGCGGTAGGCCTGTTCCCAACCGCCGGCATGAGGCAGGATCGAGTAGGCAAAATCGTGCCGCCCGGGCATTTGCGCCCCGGGTGTCTCGAGCGCTGGGCCGGCGTGCCCGCGGCGGGTCGGGAAGTCGTCGCGCGAGAGCCACCCCACGCAGCGCATCAGCGTCAATGCGATCTCACTCCCATCCGCGGTCGGCCGCACCTCCACCTCGGGCAATCCCCGATTGGCGATCATCAACCCCGCCGCCCCATCGCTTATGTCAACCCATCGCCGCTGGGGCTTCTCCCGTCGAGGCTGCTCCACCCAGGTCTCATCCCAGTGCGGGAGGCGAATGCCGCGCTGCACGACCTCAAAGTGGCTGTCATAGGCGGCCGACTCCGTGCGCAGCGGTGTGGGAAACAACACGCGCAGGCGGTGATCCTTGGCCATGTTGTCGACCTGCACCTCGACATCGACGCGGTCGACACCCGCTGTCAGGCGGGCGCGGACCTCGACCGGCATATCCACTATTGCGCGGGATCGCCGCATGCGGTTGGCAGTCAGTTCCCCCGGCAGGCGCAGCATAAGCCGCAGACGCAGCTCTTGCGTCGTGTTGTCTCGACGCACGTGCAGCGCTCGCAGGCGCCCGCCGCGCACCACGCGGTCGTCGCGCGGCGGGCAGAAGTTGTACTCGTCGCCGCAGTCTCCGCCGTCCTCGAACAGGTTGAGCCCAAGCAGTTTCAGCCCACTGGGCTTGTGGATCAGCGTCAGCGTTCCATCTCGCGCACCCGCTTCCAGGCGCAGGAATTCGTTTTCAATAGCCCG
>JAPLGX010000013.1 GCA_026389925.1 Chloroflexota bacterium | reverse complement strand
TTCGTACGAGGGACCCCGCCATCGCCAGTGCCGGGATGGCCAGCCAATAGCGGGCGAAGAGCATGACGATGCCGAGGGCCATGTTGTAGAAGAGCGTGTTTGTGCCCAGCCCTGCGAAGGCGCTGCCATTGTTGTTGCCGGCAGAAGAGAAGGCGTAAAGCACTTCGCTGAACCCGTGCGCGCCCGGGTTGAGAACTGTCGCCTGGCCTCCCGGCGTCATGACGGCTGCTGCGGTGCCGACGTTTACCAAGATGATCGGGATGAGCAGCATGAGGGAGGCCATCTTCATCTCATAGGCCTCGATCTTTTTCCCCAGATACTCGGGTGTCCGTCCGACCATTAGCCCGGCTACAAACACCGCCACGATGACGAACGCCAGCATGCCGTAGAGCCCGGAGCCGACGCCTCCATAGATAATCTCACCCAGCTGCATGAGGAACAGCGGGACAAGCCCGCCCAGCGGCATGAAGGAGTCGTGCATGGAGTTGACCGATCCGTTCGATGCGGCGGCGGTGGCCGTGGCCCAGAGTGCGGAGGTGCCGATGCCGAAGCGCACTTCCTTGCCCTCCATGTTGCCGCCTGCCTGGATGCCACTCGCATCCTGGTCGACGCCGAGTGCAGTGAGCGCCGGGTTCTTCCCGGACTCGGCCCAGACGGCCAGTCCCAGGAGAGCGATGAAGATGACGGTCATCGCGGCCAACAGCGCCCACCCCTGGCGTGTGTCCCCGACCATCTTGCCGAACGTGTAGCACAGCGATGCCGGGATCAGCAAGATCGACAGCATCTCGACGAAGTTCGAAAGCGGTGTCGGGTTCTCGTAGGGATGAGCGGAGTTGACGTTGAAGAAGCCACCGCCATTGGTGCCTAGCTGCTTGATGGCGACTTGCGAGGCCGCCGGGCCAACGGCCACCATCTGTTCAGTGACTGCACTTCCAGTGGAACTAGTCGTGGGTTGCAGCAGGGTCACGGTCCGATATGGGCCGAATGTCTGGACGACTCCTTGGGATACGAGGGTGAGGGCCACTACGAATGCCAGCGGGATCAGGATGTACAGGGTCGATCGGGTCAGATCGACCCAGAAGTTGCCAATGGTCTTGCCGGTATGGCGGACGATTCCGCGGATCACGGCGACCAGAGCCGCCATGCCAGTCGCCGCGGAGAGGAAGTTCTGCACCGTGAGCCCCAGCATTTGAGTGAGGTAGCTCATCGTCGTTTCGCCGCCGTAGCCTTGCCAATTGGTATTCGTGGCGAAGCTGACCGCGGTATTCCATGATGAGTCGGGAGTCACCGCACCGAATCCCTGGGGGTTCAGCGGCAAGGCCGCCTGCAACCGCTGCAGTCCGTACACCACGAGCAGGCCGATGCCGTTGAAAAGAATCAGCGCAATGGCATAGACCTTCCACGTCATTTCTTCGTCCGGGTGCACGCCGGCAACGCGATACAGCATGCGTTCGACCGGTCGCATGACCGGGTCGACAAACGTCCGTTCGCCCTGATAGACACGGGCCATGAAAGCGCCCACCGGTTTGGCGAGCACGATCAAGGCGGCAAGATAGAGTGCGAGTTGAAGCCAGCCGAAGGCGTTCATCCGAACCACTCCGGTTCTAAGAGAGCGAGGACCAAGTACACGAACAGGCCAAGCGTGATCACGCCGGCGATGAGGTAAAGCGTGGTCATAGGGCGTCCTCCCTCAACCGATCGCACAACTCGATCAGCCCCCAGGTGAGCAGCAGGAAGAGCACGGTGAGTCCGGTGTACAAGAGGTCCGGCATAGGCGCACTCCATCTCTCCTTGCGGTGTCCAACATTCGGCTCGAGTCTACGGAGTTCGGCGACAAGAGAAGGGCAAGGATCAAGCGTGTGATGTCAAGAAAGTGTCAAGGAACCGGACGCGCTTCTTCTTGGCCGCGCTCCCGCCGGGCGGCGCGGCGGGTGTCGGGAACCTGGCGAGACGTGTCTGGCGCAACGCATGGCGGACTTCTTCGGCTGGATGATCGTGGCTGTCGGCGGCCACAAGGCCCTCTGGACAACCCTGCCACGGGTGGCTCAGTTTTCTTCATGGTGGCGGGGCCGGCCACGGACCTGGGATCTCCGGGCGACCGGAGAGGAAGGCGCGACATGCGGCTGGCTGGCAGCAGGCGCATCACGGATGGGAGCCTGAGCACGGTTTTCGTCGTGCGCAGCGGATGCGGACCTTGATCCTCCTCTCCGATTTGTTGCGGGTGAATTCCGGGACGGCCGTTTTCGCCGACCAGGGGAGGTGCACCTCGGGGAGAGGGTTGGAGGTGAAGTGCTCATGCTCTGCCAGCGGTGGGAAAAGCGAATTGCGAGATAACCGGTGCGATTGTTTTGGCCAAGAGCGGAGAGTCTTCCCCGTCGAGTGCCGAGGGTGGTACCCGGTCTGCGGACAGGCGAGGCAGGCGCCGATGTCGCTGGCAGTGCTTGCGGCATCGCTCGCGTACGCCATCGTCTTCACCTGGCGTGCCCGGCGGGTGCTGGGATACTCGATGACCGGAGGGCTGCGGGCGGTGTTGCTTGGTGTGCCCTTCCTCGGTCTCACCCTCTTGCGCAACGGTCTATGGCGCAACGTGGAGCTAGCCATGCTGGGCTGCGTCGGCTACCTCGTGCTGGTCGTCGTCACCCGGCAGGTGTCATTCGGTGAACTGCGCGCGCTGCTCCGGGCGGTGCGCGCCAACCCCGGTGGGAGAAGACCTAGCGAGGGCTCTGCACCCGATTTCGCTTGGAAGCGTCTCCGCCCATGCCGCGAGCCGCTCTTCGACACGGGCTGCCGGTGAGCTACGCGGCGGTGATGGCTCCAGATGCGTTTGGCCGCGGCCGGTATTCTTGCACGACAAAGGAGAGACCGGCATGACGGTGGAAATCAGCTGTTCAAATGCCTGCCAGCGCTCGGCGGCGTTGCTGGATGAGGTGACCGGTAACCGGGAAATCGTGATCATCCGTCGGCGCAATGGCGATCCGGCGGCGCTGATCGCGGCCGACGAACTTGCCAGCCTGACCGAGACCGCCCATCTGCTTCGCTCTCCGGCGAATGCCGTGCGCCTATTGGATGCGCTCGCCCGCGCGCTGAAGGGCGGGGGGCGAACCCTGACCGTCAATGAACTGAAACGGGAGGTCGGGCTTGCCGAGTAGGCCGCGCGAGGCCGTGTTTCAACCGGAGTTCATCGACGATCTGAGACACCGGATCGCGGTCGACCGCAAAGTGGCGCTGCGGGTCCTGGCCCTGGTTGAGGCCATTGTGCGCGACCCATTTGCGGGGATAGGAAAGCCGGAACCCCTCAAGTATCTCGCACCTGGCACATGGTCTCGCCGTTTGACACAAGAACACCGGGTTGTCTATCTCGTCCGCGGCGCACGCATCGATTTCCTCCAAGCTCGCTACCACTACTGACCTTCTATCTCCTTCTTCGAAAAACCGAGGGCAAAGTCGTCGTGCTCCTTCAGGCGAGCCAGCCCTGAGCCTCCAGGGTGCCAGAACCTCTTCCGCTCAGATGCTTCAAACCGCGGGGTCTAGAGCTTGGCCCTGTGCTAGCCGAAAACCCCATCCCGGCACATCGGAGTGGAAGGATCGGTCGAAGCACGGCTGTCACGTGCCCGGTGGACCATGGTTCAAGTGGGGCACGCCCCTAGGAGTCGAACCAGGGATCGTTTGGCTACCAGCCCGGCGGGCCGCGGTCCAAATTGGCCGTCGCCAGTCACGCTGGCCGGCGACGGCGCTTGCCCATCGATAGTAATGGAATACTTGGACCCACGCTCGTGAAGCGGAGGGCTGTGCACTCGGAGGCAGTGTCTCTGCAACCCCTCCCGGGTTCGCGGACTTGTCCCGGCAGGCGAGAGGCGAGCCTGCCCGACCGTACGCCAAAGTCACCTGAGCCGCGACAACAACTCAGGCGGGGACGAGTCTGGCGCAGTCTCCCGTGGTCACTTAGCACAACGGCCAGCTTGGAGCAAGTGTCCACATGTTGTATAATGTAGGCACATGATTTGGAGAGGACGGGAACCATGGGCGAGATGACAGTTGGGGTGCGGGAACTCAGGTCGCGACTGAGCGAATACCTAAGGCGCGTCAAGCAGGGCGAGACGGTCGTCATCACGGAGCGGGGGAAACCGGTCGGGCGGCTCATTCCTCAAGGTCAGACGCTTGAGGAACGGCTTGCGGAGCTGGACCAGGCTGGTCTAATCCGCTGGAGCGGGAAGAAGCTCTCTCGGACGAAGCCTGTAGCCAAGGTGCGAGGTAGGAGAACGGTTGCGCAGACCATCGTTGAGGATAGACGATGATCGTGTATGTTGATTCCAGTGCATTCGCCAAACGATATCTTGCGGAAGCGGGATCGCGAGACGTGGAGGCGCTGGTCCGCCAAGCCGATGCAGTCGGCACAGCGCTGATCACACGCCCAGAGATCTCGGCAGCCATCGCCAAACTCGTGCGTTTAGGCTCGCTAGACCGCCAGCACGGCGAGGCTGCCCTGAGAGCGTTCAGGAGGCAATGGCCTGAACTTACGGCCATCCAGCTGACAGAGGCCATCACGGCCGAAGCTGACACTCTGGCGTGGGAGCAGGATCTTCACGCGTGCGATGCGGTCCACCTGGCAAGCGCTCTCTCCTGGCAACGTGCCTTGGAACGGGCGGTGACATTGGCCACCTACGACAAGGACCTCTGGCGGGGGGCGCAACGAGTTGGACTTGTGGCATGGCCTGAGCGCCGGCGGTAACTGCAACCTGCCACTGGCTGGCGCTTTGTGGGGAATTCGGCCTATTCTGCAAAACACTTCATAAGACCTGATGACAGAACCTTCAAAGGCAGGATGAAGGTCCTGAAT
>JAPLGX010000309.1 GCA_026389925.1 Chloroflexota bacterium | reverse complement strand
CTCGAGTTCCTCGGCCAGCGACTCAGCCGCCGATCGCTGTTGCTCAAGCGTCTCCTGCAAGGCGCGAAGCCTCAGCGCGTGCTCCGCCGCCGCCGCCCGCAGCTCGCGCTGCGCCGCGCGCAGTTGCTCTTCACGCGCCGCCGCTTCCCGCGCCTGTCGCCCGGCTTCCCCGCGCTTTGCACGCACCTCGGTTTCCAACGACTCGGCCCACGCGGCAATCTGCTCCGCCAGGCGCCGGATCAGCCCGGACCGCTCCGTTTGCCCGGCCCCGGCGGGCCGCCGTCCGCGCAGCGCCCTTTCGACAGTCGCGCGCCAATTCTCGCGACAGGCGGAGAGGCTCCAACGCGAATGCACCTCGCGGTACGCCGACTCGCCCATTCGCTCACGCAGCGAGCCGTCCTCAATCATTCGCGTCAGGTGCTCCACCCAGTCCTGCTCAGATCGCGCCAACCATCCGGTGCGCCCCGGCCTGACCACGGCGCGATAGGGCGCGATATCGCTGTATATGCCCGGGATTCCCGCTGCGCTGTACTCGAGGAATTTGGCCTCGCTCTTCGCGCGATTGAAGTCCGTGTCGGCCAATGGCGCGATTCCGATGTCCACGGGCGCCCCAAGCAGGAGCGCGACGTAGTCTCGGTAGGGCCCGCCCGTCAACGGGATCCAGGCCACGCGCGGGTCCTCACGCAGGGAGTGCGGGGGTGGACATCCGTAGAAGCGAATCGCAACACGCTCGCCATACCCATCGAGCACAGCCCGCAGCGGGGCGGCGACGATTTCCATGTCCGGCGCATGGGTCGTCGTCCCGAAGTATCCGATCCCGAGCGATCTGCCATGCACAGCCGGCCGCGCGGGAGGACCGGGCCACAGGGCCTCGTCCAGCCTGTTGCGGAAGACGACGGTGTTCGGATTAAAGCGGGCTAGACGGAGGCGCAAGGAATCCGTCGAGGTGATCACCAGATCCGCTTCGATCAACGCCCCGAAGGCGGGGAGCAGGGTCGGCGCGTAGTGGTGGCTCTGCCGATCGGGGTGATCCGCCGGAAGCTCGAAGAGGAGATCGTCCACTTCGAAGAGGACCGGGATCGACCGCGACCTGGCCAGATCCACAACTCGCCGATAGTCCGTCGCCCGCCCAGGGTAGTCACGCTGGACAAGAATCGCGTCGGCCTGCTCCACCGCCTCCAAGTGCAGATCGCCCGCCGTGGCCCCCAGGAGGATCTCGACCCCTGCGTTCGCAAGCGGGCCCCCACTGCGCCAGGCGTACAGCGCATCGTCGGGGCCGCTGTTGGAGAACACCGCCACCCGTCGAATCGGGCGTCCTGCCTCTACCAAGGCGGAGCCCGGCGGCGTCACGATCGAATCCTCCGCAGCAGCGAATTGATGAGGCGATCCCGCCGACTGCCCACGGGCGCCAGCCGCAGGCGGAGCCTGCGAGCACCCGCTAGCATTCGCCACCCCGCCCCTGCTTGGAGGTCCTCAAGCGTTGCCTCCAGTTCCCGAGTTCGGGCAACTTGGACCGCATCGGCTGCTTGGCACCGCTCAAGCTTCTCGCGCAGAAGCTGCGTTTCCTCCTGGATCCTCGGCCCCGGCATTTGCCCCGCACGCTCGGCGTGCGCCAGCTGATCGCGCATTTCGCCGACCAGGGCGCGCAGGTCGGTGTTTTCCTTCCAAAGCAGCCAGAACTTGCGCTCGTAATCCCGCAGAACGCGTGTCGGAGGGTCTTCGGAGGCGCGGAAGCGCGCTGACCAAGCCGTCACAAAGGAGGGATCGAAATCAACGTCGCGCACAAATCCACACTGCGCGAATAGCTCAGCCCAGACTTCCGGCGGCTGCACGTTGAAGTGGGTCGCCTCCTTGTAGTCGAAGGGCGTCGACGAAAAGAGAACGTCACGTGTGGCCGAGCACAGGTTGGCTATGGCGCGCCGGCCGGCATCGACAGGCATGTGCTCGAGCACCTCAATGCATACGATCAGATCATAGCGGCGCGGAAGCGGGTCCGCAATTGAGCCCACGCGACAGTAGGGCAGCAGGTCTGGATGCACGTGCGCAATCGCGTAGTCGGAGACATCCAGCCCGTAGGCCTCGACCCCGCGGCGCCGCAGTCCCTCCACCAGGAAACCCATCGCACATCCTGCGTCCAGCACCGTGCGCGGGTGGATCTCCTCCACGATGCGCTGGGCAATGCCGTCGAAAAAACCCAGCCAGGCCTCATCACGTTGATAGGGCCGGCCGCAGCTGTGGGCAAAGTAGTAGGCATCAAAGACCCGGCCCGCCTCGCCCTCCGTCATCGCCCCCGCTCCTCCATCGCCAGGCGCAACGCGTCGCGCCACGACGGTAGCCTCACTCCGAACGCTTCCTCCGCACGCGCACAGTCTAGAACCGAATACGCCGGCCGCTCGCCCTCGGCCTTGAAGTCCCGGCGCAGCGCGGACTGGATCTGCCGCACTCTGTGCTCTTGCGGCCGCGGATCGCAGGCTAGGATCGCGCGCGCCCACTCCAGCCGGCTGGCCGCTCCTGCGCCGGCCAGGTGATGCAGCCCGCGCTTTTCTTTGATCCGCGGCACGGCCAGCGCGCCGGCCCCCGCAAGAATCTGCGCGGTGGCCTGCGCCAGCATGCGCGCCCAGGTCGGGCTGCTCACCTCGTCCTCCACCACACGCATCTCATCTTGAGAGCGGGCCCAGCCGAGCACCTTGCTCACAAACCCCGACCCGCGCAGGCTGTACACCCAGCTCGTGCGAAGAATGAGGTAGGCACCACCTGCCGCCTCGACCGCTCGCTCGCCCGCGAGCTTGGTGCGGCCGTAAGCGTTCAGCGGCCGAGGCGTGTCCACCTCGGTGTAGGGAGTTGTCTTTCTCCCGTCGAAGACGTAGTCGGTCGAGTAGTGAATGAA
>JAPLGX010000009.1 GCA_026389925.1 Chloroflexota bacterium | reverse complement strand
CGGGTGGACCAGTACCTGTACCCGTTCTATCGCGACGATATGAGCGCCGGCCGCCTCAGCCGCGAGCAAGCCCGTGAGTGGCTCGAGTGCTGGTCGATCAAGCACAACTACGTTTACGACTACCAGGGATGGGTCGGCACCAATCAGGGCATCAACTCATCCTTCGGGCAGCTCATCACGTTGGGCGGGATCGACCGGGATGGACGTGACGCATCCAACGACTTGACCTACCTCTTCCTGGAGGTTATCGAGTCCCTCAACCTGCTCGAACCGAAGCCGAACATCCGTCTGCATGCCAACACCCCCGACCGCCTGCTGCGGCACATCGTGCAGATTCTCGCGCGGGCACAAGGCTCCCCCTTCCTGCTCAATTTCGACGAGAACTCGATCGCCGGCCTGCGCTGGGAAGGATTGCCCGAAGAACGGCTGTGGGACTACGCACCCGTGGGCTGCCTCGAGAACACGCTGTGCGGGTGTGACCGGTCGGGCACCGTCGACGTCAACCTCAATCTGGCCAAGGCGGTGGAGTTGGCCCTGCACGACGGACGCGACGCGGCCAGCGGGAAGCAAATTGGCCCGCGCACCGGCGATCCGCTGCGCCTGACATCTTTCGAGGAGTTCTTCGCGGCTTTCTCGAGGCAACTCGTCCACCTCGTCCAATGGATGATCCGCGTCAACGACATGGCGGACGCCGGTCGCGCCCGGTGGGAACCCGTTCCGTATCTCAGCGCCTTGGTTGAGGGCTGCCTGGAGAGCGGCAAGGACAGCAATGCCGGCGGAGCGCGCTACAACTTCCTCACGGTGGAGGGATGCGCACTGGCCACGGTGGCCGACAGCCTGGCCGCCGTCGAGGCGCTGGTCTTCTCGCAGCGCGCGATCGGCATGCCGCAGTTGCTCGAGGCGCTCGACCGCAACTTCGAGGGGCGTGAGGAGATTCGCCAGATGCTGCTCAATCGAGCCAAGTACGGCAATGATGACCCGCGGGCCGACAAGTTGGCGCGCCAGGTCAGCCGCCTGTGGACCGAGGAGGCCTTCGCTCACACCTCCTCGACCGGTAAGCGCTACCGCGGCGGTTATCTTTCATGGAACTACTGGATCGCCTATGCCCCCGCCACGGCCGCCACGCCCGACGGCCGACGGCGCGGGCAATTCCTTTCGAATGCGGTATGCCCGGTCAATGGGGCCGACCGCAAGGGCCCGACCGCGGTGATCCACAGCGTCGGCGGGCTGGGCCTGGAGAGCGCACCCAACGGGGCCAGCCACACGCTGAGCTTCAGCCCAAGCCTCGTGCGCAACCCCGAGACCCAGGAGAAGCTGATGGGTCTCTTGCGCGCGTACGGCCGCTTGGGCGGCACCTGTCTTCAGATCAACGTGCTCGACCCGGCAACTCTGCGTGAGGCGCAAAAGAACCCGGAGGAGTACCGCAATCTGCTGGTTCGCGTGACCGGCTACAACGCCTATTTCGTCGGCCTGGGCAAGGAGATCCAAGATGAGATCATCGCCCGCGAATCCCACGGGATCTGACCGCGAGGTGAAATGGAGGTGCTTCTGTGTGTGACACATTGGTGGCCTTGGGTGGTGTGACCGCCGACGGTGTGACCCTCTTTGGCAAGAATTCCGATCGCGAGCCTAATGAAGCCCATCACGTGGTGCGCATCCCGGCGGCGGATCACGCGGCCGGGTCGAAGGTCAAGTGCACGTATATCGAGATGCCTCAGGTGTCCCACACCTATGCCGTGCTGCTCTCCAAGCCGTTCTGGATTTGGGGCGCCGAAATGGGCGCCAACGAACACGGTTTGACGATCGGCAACGAGGCGGTCTACACGAGAGTCCCCTACCAAAAGGGACCTGCCCTCATCGGTATGGACTTCCTGCGCATGGCGCTGGAACGGGCAAGGACCGCCGATGAGGCGCTCCATGTCATCACATCGCTGCTCGAAGAATTCGGGCAGGGGGGTAACCACGGTTATCGGCACAAGACCTATTACCACAACAGCTTCCTCATTGCAGATCCCTCCTCGGCCTGGGTTCTGGAGACGGCCGGTCGCGAATGGGCGGCAGAGCGGGTTGGCGACATCCGTTCGATTTCCAATGGCATCACAATTGGCAGCCGGTGGGACCTGGCTTCGGCCAACTTGGTGAAGTTTGCCGTCGACAAGGGATGGTGCTCGCGGAGTGAGCAATTCCACTTCGGCCGCTGCTACTCCGATCCGTTGTACACCACTCTGAGCCGCTGCAAGGATCGCCAGTGCCAGACCACCGATGCGCTGACCGCGCAGCGCGGGCACATTACGGTGCGCACGATGATGCAAGCCCTGCGCGACCACGGCCCTCGCGGCGACCAGCCGTATGCGCCCGATCGCGGCGTGCGCGATTATGAAGTCTGCGCCCACGTGGGGTTTGGCCCCATCCGTGCCACGGGCACCACAGGGTCGATGGTTTCGCACCTGGCACCGGATGGGCCGACGCACTTTGTCACCGGAACGGCTGCAGCCTGCACCAGCCTGTTCAAGCCGGCCTGGCTCGACGCCGACGTCCCCGGGCAGGAGGCCGTCCCCGGCGGGACGTACGCTCAGGCGACGCTCTTCTGGCGGCACGAAGCGCTGCACCGTGCCACGCTGCGCGACTACGCCACGCGCCTGCCGCTCTATGCCGGCGAGCGCGAGGCTCTGGAACAGCGCTTCGTGGACGAGGCGCTCGCTCGGCGGCGAGAGTCGCCGCGAGTGCATGCGGAGTTCGCGGAAGCGTGCTTCGCCGAAGCCGCTCGCGCGGAGCAGGCGTGGCTGGAGCGCGTGGAGGCCATGCTGCGGCGTGCCCCCACAGGTTGGCTTTACGAGCGCGCCTGGTGCGGGTTCAACCGCGAAGCGCGCATGCCGGTCCGTTGAGGGATGACCACCGGCCGTCTGTTCAACCTGCAGCGCTTCTCGACGGACGACGGACCGGGGATCCGCACGACCGCATTCTTCAAGGGCTGCCCGCTGCGCTGCCCCTGGTGTCACAACCCGGAGGGATTGAGCCTCGAAGCGGACCTGATGTGGTACGACATACGCTGCATCGGGGCGCGACGGTGCCTGGAGGCGTGCCCGGCGGGTGCGCTCGAACTCACACCGGGCGGGATGCGCATCGATCGCCTTCGCTGCACCCGGTGCGGCAAGTGCCCCGCAGCCTGCCCGAGCGGAGCGCTCGAATTGGTCGGCCGCGATTGGGAGGCAGCCGCGCTGGCTGAGGAACTCGCTCGAGATGCGGTTTTTTACTCCGCCTCCTCGGGCGGCATCACACTGAGCGAAGGCGAGACGCTTTTGCAGTACTGTTTTCTGCTCGAAGTGCTCCCGCGCTGCCGCGAGGCGGGCTTGCATATAGCGCTCGACACGTGCGCGGCGGTCCCCGGGGAATGGCTGGAGCGGGTGCTGCCGTGGGTCGACATGGTGCTGCTGGACCTTAAGATCATGGACCCGGAGAGGCACCGTGCCGCCACCGGCCTCTCCAACGAAAAAGTTCTCGATAATGCGCGCAGGCTCGCGGAGCGGCGCATCCGGATGTGGGTGCGCACCCCGATCATTCCCGGCTGGACCGATGATGAGGCGAACCTGCGCGGTCTGGCCGGCTTCATCGCGGCCGAACTGCCGCACGTCGAGCGCTGGGACTTACTGGCCTACACCAACCTCGGCCGGCCCAAGTACCATCGACTCGAACGGCCCTATGCGCTCGAGAGCGTGCCGCTGTACGAGCGGAAGGAAATGGAACGAATCGCTTCGATCGCCGCAGAACATGTTGGCGTGGCGCGTTGGTCGGGCGCAACTCGTGGCTAAGCAGCATTCGATGGAGGGCGCAAGATGACCATTGTCGAGAATGCCCCGGGCCTGCTGGAAGCCTTGCGCGGCGAAATGACCCCCAAGTTCCTCGCCACCCGGGATGCTCAGGGGACGCCCAACGTCGTCCCGGTCGTCAGCATCTTGCCGGCGGACGACGACCCCGATCTGCTGTTCTTCGGGAATTTCCTCTTGCGCAAGACCATCCGCAACCTTCAGGCCGATCCACGAGTGGGCGTGCTGGTGATTACGCCGGCGCTCAGGGGTTGGCGGCTGAAGGCCGACTTCGTGGAATTCCAGACGACAGGCCCGCTGGTCGAGCGGCAGATGAACTCGTCCCTCCTGCGCTACAACGCCTACACGGGCATCCGTAACGCCGGGCTCCTGCGCGTTCGCTCGGTCGAAGGCGAATTCCATATCAGAGCGCTGCAGGTGCTGGCCGAATACGTGCTGGCCCGGATGGCGAGGCTCGCCCGGCGCGGGCGAGCCAGCGGCGATGAGGTATCAGTGCGCGTACCGGTCCCGGTACAGGTTGAGTTTGCTCGCATGGTGGCGGTCAAGGTCTTGGCGTGGACCGGAAGCGATGGCTATCCGCTCGTGCGGCCGTGCCTTTCGCTCCAGCCGTACGGGGAGCGTGACCTGGGCGGCTGGATGCGCAGCCGGATGCCATCTCCCCCGGCCGGATCTTTGGTCAGCGCCAATATCCTCACCTTTGAGGCGATCTCATATCAAGCCAAGGGCCGTTGGACCTCGCGTGGTTCCACAGGACGATTGGCCGTGACCGAGGTGTACGCCGGCGGCCCGCCGCTGCCGGGAGGACGCGTCGCCTAATCGCCGAGGATCCACCCCCGCATGGAACCCAACCTCTCTAGTCCCATCGCCTTTGTGGCGCGGACGAGGATTCGCGCCCGGGCGCCCCCGCGCCATTCTGTCTCAGGTAACACCGCTGGCATGTCCTCAGCCCTACACGAGACGACGTTCGCCAGCACTGGCGCTGGTCGTCCTCCTCATGATGCCCGCCGCGCACGGCGTGCTCCTTCAGCGGGAGAGCCGGCTGGCTGCGTGAGAACCCGCTTCACGACGACCCATCAAACCGAGACCCGCGGACCTCGGTTCGTCTTACATGCGTCGCAGGATTTTCTGGCGTGCGGGTTTCGAAGGGAGAAGGGGGGACACGCCTGGCTAACGCGTTACGCCTCTCGCCCCAGTTCGGCCAGAAGTTTTTCGCGATTGGCCCCGCGGGCGATCTTGCCGCTGCTGGTCTTGACTAACCAGCGCTCGTCCACCAACTTCAATGGGCCGAGCGTAACCTCCGAGCCTGTGGCTACGGCCTCGCGGATGGCAAGCCCAAGACGGTTTGTGTCCACCCTCGCGGCCGAGTCGATCTCCACAACGGCCGCTACCTCTTCGGTCCCCAGAGATTCTTTGAACAGCCCGAAGACCACTACCCGCCCGGGGTGGACGCCCGGGATCTGGTTGATCAGGGACTCGATATCTTGCGGGTAGATATTCTTGCCGCCGACGATCATCAGATCCTTCTTGCGGCCGGTGATGAACACTTCACCCTCGGCCAGGTAACCCAGATCGCCTGTGAGATACCAGCCGTCGCGCAAGGCCGAGGCAGTGGCATCGGGGCGGTTGAAGTACCCGGTCAACATGCAGTCGCTGCGCAGCGCCAGTTCGCCAACCTGGCGTGGGGCGAGGGGTGTGCCGTCCGCCGAGAGCACGCGCACTTCGCAATTGGCCAGTGGCGCCCCCGCCGAAACAACCTCTGTCGTTCGCCTCTCGCTCCCGACTGCCGGCACGGCGCGCCCTTCTTTTGCCAGCAGCTCTCTGTCCACGCGGTCCAGCCGCACTGGGCGGTCAATTCCGCCCTGTGTCACGGCAAACACATTCTCGGCCATGGCATAGCACGTCGCCAGTGCGCTCTCGCGCAGTCCGAACGGGCCCAGGCGTGAGGCAAAGAGGCGGTGGCTCTCGGCCACCATCGGTTCGCTGCAATTGATGACGGCGCGCCACGAGGAAAGGTCGAGCCCGTTCAGCTCCCGGTCGGGGATGCGCGTGGCGCAGAAGTTGTAGGCGAAGTTGGGCAGCCAGGCTAGCGTTCCGCCGTGCTCGCTCACCGCCCGCAGCAAGGTCCAGGGTGCGCGGGCCCACTCGAAGGGCGAGAGAAGAACAAGCTTGACCCCGGTGAGCACAGGCATGAGGAATCCGGCGATCAGTCCCATGTCGTGGTAAAGGGGCAGCCAACTGACGATGATGTCGCTCGGGGTGAGGCCGAGCGCGGGAATGTAGGCCGCCAACTGACGAAGGACCGCTCGGTGTGTTAACGCGACTCCTTTCTGCAACCCAGTCGTGCCTGAGGAATGCTGCAGGAGGGCGAGTGAGTCGGGCGACGCCCTTAGACCCTCCAGTTCGGCTGCATCAACACGCGCAGATTCGTTTCCTTGCGCGCCGCTCGCGAGCATCGCCTTGACGTCGCCGGCATGCGCCAGTCGGGTGTGCAGCATGTCCACCAAGTCGGGTTCGGCAATCAGCGCTGCGGGCCGCGTGACCGAAATCAGGCTATCGAGGCTCTCGCGGTAGCGCTGCGGGTCAAGCTTCTCGGTGAGGAAGGGCAGGAGGCTCGGGATGGCCCCGACGAACATCGCGCCCAGGAATGCGTGCAGGAGTTCCGCGCCGGGGGGCAACATGGCGATCACCACCTCGCCGGGAGCGATGCCCGCCTGCCGCAGCCGCGCGGCATAACCAAGCGCGCCGTCGACGAGCCGTTGCACGGTGAGGGTGCTCTCGCCCTTATTCAGGCGCAGCACCACCGCCGCCTGCTCCGGGTTCGCCCGATACCGGTCGAACAGGACTTGCGGCAGCGTTCCGGCGGGAAGGCTCATGGCTGTTGCCGCTCCACGAGCGCGGTCAGTTGCGCAAGCGTGTCGAATGTGCTCGCGTTCAGCTCGGTATCGTCAAGGCGCACTCCGAGCTCGGTCTCGATGAACAGTGCCAGGTCCACAAGGTGGAAGGAGTCAACGAGCCCGGTTGAAAGCAAAGGCTGATCGAGCGGGATCTCATCGGCGGGCATGTGCAGACAGTTCGCGGCGAGATAATCGCGCAATCGCGCTTCAGGGGTTCCCATCGCTGGTCTCCACGTCAGTGATATACCTTGGGACACGCCTGGCCGGTAAGTCTGGCGGGTTGGGAGGACGTGCAGCGGTCCTCGCGTTCGTCTGCCGCCGCCTCGGAACGATCGTGACGCGACATAGGGTCAAGGGCATCCGCGTGCGAGAATCGCCTGGGCCATACTTTGGGCGAACATCGATTCGCCATGGGGCGTGAGATGGATTGCCGTGTTGGTGAAATCATCTGCAGGTACCAGGTTCCATAGGTCCATATACTCCCACTGCGCCGTAAGCGCCCGTTGCTGCATGAGCCCTCGATACTGGTCGAACGCCCACCGCGGATAGTAGAAGTTGTAGCGCAATTGGCTATTGTTGCCACGGCTGATGAGAATCGGCTCGTTGACGACGAGCACCGGCACCTGGCCGGCGATTCGCACCGCCGCGTCGAGTAGCTCGAAGGCCAGACGCGTTTCGTCTAAGGGCGAGGCGGCCTCTTCGTGGAACGAGAGGTCTGCCTCGAAATCAATCTGGGCCGCGGGGTAGGTCTTGGGATAGACCTGATCGATGCCCGTGGCGGCCCACATGACCCCGTACAATTGCAGGCGGACGAGATCGGCCAGCGCTCGCCGGCGGCCGATGA
Source organism: Chloroflexota bacterium (assembly GCA_026389925.1). GTDB lineage: Bacteria > Chloroflexota > Anaerolineae > Anaerolineales > RBG-16-64-43 > RBG-16-64-43. Next base: position 4,870 of record JAPLGX010000009.1, on the reverse strand, counting down.
GGGTCCGGGCCCAAAAGCTGGGAAGGGTGGGCGGCAGGACACCCTGCGACGAAAGCCCGGAACGAACGAGGACGTCGCGAGCCACCACAGGATTGCCGACGACGACCGGCGAGGCGAGCTGGTTCGCCCGGACAAATGCCTCTAGCGTGATGGGCCACAGGATCAGGTCGGGCATGTAGCGCATCGCACGGTCAAGGATCATCAGGTCCTTGGTGAGCGAAAGGGTGGGGTAGCCCAGGTTGTAGACGCGTGTTCTCTTGCCGCACACACTTGGCACGAGGTCACCAAGCCTGGCGGCCAGCGTCTCTTCCGGATGCAGCAATGCGCCCCACACCGAGGAGTCCCCGAGCACCAGGATGCGATACTCTTCCGGGCGCGATGGCTCGGAGGAGATACGGTGCGAGGCGAACATCGCCTCCAGATCGTCCAGGCCGAGGTTGTATGACAACTCCGGGGATTCGCCAAAGGGCAGCCGCTCTCGGCCTGGGAAAAGGCGGTTGTACAACGAGAGGCGCCCTAAGCCGGACGGATTCCATGCCGCAAAGGCCAGATTGGCCGCAATGAAGAGGAGAACGACCTTGGCCGCCAGGCGCGCCACGCTGACAACCGGCGGGCGGATCTCTTGGGTCGGCCGCGTCATCGTGATGCCCCAACGAGCTTGAGCATAAACCCCAGCGACTGTGCGGGAGAGGGAAGAGCAAAGAATACCCAGCCGAGCGCGACGTAGTTGAAGGTGAGGAGTACTCCCAGCGCCTGCATGAGGCCGTGCATCGCGCGTGATTGGCCGGGAGCGGCATGGCGGCGCCGCGCGTACTCGCTCCACCGATTGTGGGCAAACAAGCCGAGCCCGTGCCACGCACCCCACAGCGCGAAATTCCACGTCACGCCGTGCCACATTCCGATCAGGAGCATCGTGACCCCTTGGGTCACGAAAACGGTGGCCGCGATCGGCACAGGGCGTGCGCCGCTGCGCAGCCGTCGCGTAAGCGGATTGAACACATACGCGCGGAACCACTGGGTGAGCGTCATGTGCCAGCGATTCCAGAACTGAGTCAGATTCGGTTGGAGGTACGGGGCGTTGAAGTTCTCGGGAAGCCTCACCCCGAGCAATTGGCCCAGCCCGATCGCGATATCGGTATATCCGCTGAAGTCAAAGTAGATACGCAGAGCGTAGGCATACAGCAGCGCCCAGGCCCACACGGCGGCGCGGACTTGCAGCGCGTTTGTCGCGTTTAGGGCAATCAGCGCCAAGCCATCCGCCACGACGAACTTCTTGAAGAGTCCCATGGCCATTCGCCAGCCGCCGTCGCGCACGGCGTCCGACGCAGGCGGGAGTGGTTCGCGCACATCGTGGATGAATCGCTCGAGGCGGTCGATCGGCCCCGCCACGAGTGAGGGGAAGAAGATGACATAGGTGACGTACTCTGCCAGGTCGACCGGCGGCAGCCGGCCGCTTTGGCGGTCACGAATGGTGTGCATCAAACGGAAGGCAATGTATGAGAAACCAAGCCACTGCAGGTTTGCAATCGAGGCGTGCGTGATGGGCTGACCCGCGAGGCGCCTTAGCCCGATGTCCGCCCACACAGCCAGAGTTGGGTTCTTGAGGACGACGAGGACCGCGACCAGAGCGGCGAGGATCAGACCCGGTGCGAGGGCCGGGTTTCGTCCGCGTGACGCGAAGAAGGCCAGCAGCCCGGCGGCCGCCAGCGCGAGGACAATCCAGGTCAAGGGCGGGGGGCGGCCGGCCGTGAGCAATGGGTCAATGGGCAGGTAGCGGGTGGCGCCCAGGAGGAGGACGAGGGCGGCCACAAAAGCACCCGTGGCCCAATTGGCTCGGGTCAGACGCGTCTCCGCCGGAGCCGTCACCGCCCAGGTCATGACCGTGATGGCGAGCGTTGCGAACGGAAGCCAGAAATCGAGGCCGCGGATTGGCAGGCCGGGCTGGAACCAGAAGACGGCGATGACGCTGCAGGCAAGGAGAAAGTACAGCCGCTTGCGGCGAGGAAAGAACAGGATCCACAAGAACGCGAGAGCGGCGCCGAGGAAGATCTGACCGAGGGCCATCTAGAAGCCCTGATAGATCCAGGTCGGACTGCTGTCGGCGGTCAGGAGGAGCAAGCCCAGCGCCATCAGGCACAGCACGACCGCCAGCAGGTTCTCGCGCGTGAATGTCTTCCCGAGCAGTCTCTTCATCACGGTGGGGGGGCCCTGCGATTCCGCACCCAATGGCAGTGGGGCCGACGGCTTGCCCTTCGACTGGCTACGCCTGGAAAGGCGCGCCGCGGGCCCAGGAAATCGCTCGGGCAGGTCATGATGATAACATGACCCACTGGCCGAGAGACTGGTGGTAACATTCCGGGACTCCCAATCCTGGAGCGAAGGGTGCCATGCCCAGAATTCTCTTCTTCATTGGGCTTGGGTTCTTGACCGCCGGTCTTGCGAGCTGTGCGCCCGCACGGACGGCTTCTTCACGAGCGGTGGAGGGGCTGTTGCAGGCGCTCGTCGAAAGGGACGAGGCGCGCTTCACTACATTGACCTGCCCGGTGTACGAGGCGCAGGCGTTGGTCGAATACGACTCGTTTGGCTTGGTTCGCTCTGAACTCAATGGGGTGGCCTGTGCGGTGACCGGCGGCGAGGGGAACACGTCCCTGGTCCGCTGCACGGGGAGCATTGATGCGACCTACGGTAACGAGGTGCGCCGCTTTGATCTCACCGCGCGCACCTACCAGGTCGTCCAGAGCGGTGGGGATTGGCTGGTCTGTGGGTACACCAAGTAAGCGCGTACTGGCGGTACTGCTGGGCACGGTGTTGTTTGGAGCGTGCCATGCGAGCGGCACGCCGCCCAAGCAGCCCTCGGCCTCCGCGGTAAGCAAAACGCCAGTGAGCGAGCCCGCGCCAAGCCTGATTCGCATTGGGGAGACAACCACCCCGCGACCGCTCCCCACAGCCGCGCCCTCGCCCGCGCCTATGTCGGCCGAGGCGTGGCAATCCTGGCCCGTAGTTCCGGTCGTCCCACTGCACGTCCGGGAAATCTTCGATCGCGGACAATCGCTGGGCAATGATGCCCATGCCTTCTCGATACTGGGGGACTGCCAGAGCGTGGGGGACATCTTTCTGGGGGTGTACGACACGCAGCCCTCGGTTGTAGCCTCGCTGCCGTCGCAGTTGCAGGAGACGGTAGCTTACTTCGCCGGATCGTTCAATCGCGAAAGCCCTACGATCAAGAGCGGGACGACCGCGGGAGCCCTGCTGTGGATCGAATGGCACGAGGGCCAGTACACCTGTGGCCCCAACGAAACGCCGGTGGATTGTGAACTGCGCTTGCACCGGCCTTCCTTCGTCATCATCAACGTGGGGACACACTACGAATCGCGCAACATCGATTATCTGCGGCGCATTCTTGATCAGCTCGTGGCAAACGGAGTCGTGCCGATCCTGGCAACCAAAGCCGACAATCGCGAACTTGACGAACGCATAAACTTGGACATGGCCACCCTGGCCGTGGAATACGATGTGCCGCTGTGGAATTTCTGGGCGGCGACCGGGGACTTGCCCAACCGCGGGCTATACACCAAGACCAGCGAACCGCATCTGGGCGACATCTATCTCAACGAGGAGGGTTTGCAGCGTCACCGGTTCACTGCGCTGGAGACGCTGGATGTCGTCCGCCGAACGGCATTGGGGGAGTAGAAGAAAGCGAGACCGAGCCGGTATGGCTCCGGCTGGGGCTGTGGCACGTGCGTAGGCCACGGACGCCGTCTGACGGTTAAGCCTGACCTCCCTCCGGCATCGCCGGGCCGCACTCCTTGCGGCCGTCGTTGGCCAGCACTATCCCCGCCTCACTTTAGCTCGATGGTCGCCCCCCGTGCTTCTCTCTGTTTTGTTCGAGATCGTCCTTGCCAAACCTCTGCAAAGCAACTATGGTCGCACTCTGTCGAAAGAGCGGGGGGAGAATGGCGACCGCTTCCTCGCGGCTATCGACCTCTGCCACGAACCAGGCTTTGTGGACGTTATCGCTGCGCCCAACAGTCCGCCTTGGTCACGAGGTGCGAGCCTGTCTCCTGGAAGAGGCGGATTGCCCGATCACAAGCAACCTTCGTATTCTCATGCGGGGCTTCCACCAAATACCGTGTCATCGAGTCCTCCTTTGGACGTATCGCACTCTGGGCGCATGCAGCCTCGTGGCGTTGAGAATGTCTCCCGAGCGTTTCCCCTAATGGTCTTGGGTTCCTTGCGGTATTTCATGTTCGATGCGCGCGCGATCACGCGCAGCTTGGCGATCTTTGAGAGCGTCAGTATCCGTTCTTCCGTCATCCCGTCCGTGAAGGACTCGTCCTTCGGGTCGGGACTGATGTTGCTGAGCGACAAGAGCGCGATGCGATGTCTGTCTTGTGAAAGGCCGCTCAACTTCACACCCCTCGTCACGCCAATTGGATGCAATCTATCTGATTATCATAGGCCATCTCAGGATCTCAAAGAGGGGATCCTGGAAGTGATGGAGGGCGCCGTGCGCTGCGGGCGCCCCCACAAGCATCATCCGGTTTCGAAGTAATGGAGGGTTCGATCGTGGGCGGCAGGTCGGACCGCAGTGGGCCGCGCACCGGCCAGCACCGGGCGGAACTTGAGTCTTGGCTGGGGGACGATTGCGAGGTTGGCCGGAGCCGGCCTACGGCCGCGTTGTGGAAGGCGTGTGCAGCGCTCCAAACGCCGCAAGATGCTCGGACAGCAGTTGCTTCTCACGCGCGATAATGGTGGGAAAAGCACTTCCGACATGCCGGCGTCAGCCCGCAACTCATCCGCATGGAGGGGAGGGGCAAGGGACCAACGGGGCGAAAGGTATAGGCTGCCCGGGAGGAACAGCTGTTGCAGG
>JAPLGX010000152.1 GCA_026389925.1 Chloroflexota bacterium | reverse complement strand
CTTCTCCGGGCAGCGATAACGCACGGGGCCCTTCGTGTGGCCGGACTCGCAGAAGCGGCACTGCCGCGGGCAGCCGCGCATGATCTCGATGTTGATCCGGTCGTGGACGACCTCGGAGTTTGCGACGATCGGCCGCACGGGGAAGGGGGCGTGTTCCAGGTCCGCCGCTCGCGCCGCCACGGTGGCTGGCGGCAGGCCGTCGGCCTTCGGCATGAGGGCTGCCAGCGTGCCGTCGGTGTTCCAGGAAGGCTCGATGAGTGTGGGCGCGTAGAGGCAATCGAACTCGCGGGCCAGGGCCACGATGATCTCGCTACGCGATGTTGCGGCGTTGCGCAACTGCTTGAACCGTTCCAGGATTCGCGGCAGCGTGTCCTCAGCCTCACCCAGGAACATGAGGTCGAAGAACGGGGCCATCGGCTCGGGGTTATCGACGCCCGGGCCGCCCGCCACGACCAGCGGAAGCCCCTCGCCGCGCTCGGCCGCGAAGATAGGAATGCCCGCCAGGTCGAGCATCGCCAGGACGTTCGTGTAGAGCATCTCGTACTGGAGCGAGACGCCGACGATGTCGAACTCGCGTACGGGCCGCCGCGATTCCCACGAGAAGAGCGGGATGCCCACCTCCCGCATGCGGGCCTGGGCGTCGGTCCAGGGCGTGTAGACCCGCTCGCAAAGCACGTCGGGACAGGCGTTCAACTGGTCGTACAGGATCGCCGATCCGAGGTGGCTCATGCCGATGGCGTACGTGTCGGGGAACGCGAGGCAGAAATGCACCGCAACGGAGTCCCAAGGCTTGCGGATCTCGCCCACTTCGCCGCCCACGTACTGGGCGGGGTTCTGGACGAAAGGCAGCAGTTCCCGCGAGACCTGCTCGGCCGCAGTGTTCGTTGGCATTGTCATATTCGCACCATCGTACCGGTTTACGCGGCGGACGGCAAGAGAACCGCGCCGTGTTTTGGGGTCCGCTTGCGTGCCTCAACGCTTGAACGGATCAGCACCTCTTAGGGCTACCCAAGACCGGAAGCTACAAAGAGAAGGCCTTCCATCGGTAGTTCCGGAGGGTTACTATATTATGGCCGGGGAACTGGCACTCGTACCAACAGAACCATGCCATCCTTCAGACCTTGGCGGTGGCATCCCTTGAGGCATTGCTTCCAGTGGCTTGATGCCAGGCGGCAGGCCCGCAAAGGGCGTTGATACAGGGCCATGGCGAACCAAGCAGGCACGGCATATCACGGCGACTTCCCGCAGGAGCCGAGCACTTGGCGAGTGACCGCCTTTGTGACCTCCCAGAACATCACAGCGTCTTCTTCCGAGATCGCAAGGTCGTCGGTGTACTCCTTGTGTGGATGGATGTAGTTCCGGAAATCACGTAGGACGTTGCCGACGTCCTTCGCCGACTTCGTGATCCACCGGAGTTCGTGAGCAACCTCCACCATATTTACAAGTTTCCACTCGCTGAGCGGCAGCGTCTTTCCCGCTTTGTCATGCGGTGCTCGCCCCGCGGTGAATACTGCGGACATATTCGGGCTGCTGCTGATGCGAGCGAGCAGAAGCGATTCGAGAAGGCCGCCCATCATCACGGTGGCGGCCAGATGTGCGCTGGCGCCGATGCACTGTTGAACCTCACCCCATCGCCGGTTCAAGATGGTCTGCATTCTTGGGTCAACCGCAAGCGGGGCAAAGTTCGGTGGTGTGTCGGCTGTTCCAGTTGCAGGCTTCGGTCTTGGAGTCGTGCTTAGCGTCGTGGCGACTAAAGTCCGGGCGGTGACGAGAGACTGCTTAGCGTCTCGAAGGGCGTCGGCGTAAGTCTTCCTCGCAGCGTGTCCGCCAGTGGCCTGCATCAAGGCGCGGTAGGCTGCATCAACCGCGGTCAAGTCGGGGCATGTGGAATGGGCACACACGAATGGCCGGTGCGTTTGGAACCAGGTGTAGGCGACGGACTTGAGCCGATCGATCTCGTCAGCGGCGGAAACCTGCTTGGTTTTCCTCCGCAAGAGTGCCTGGCGAGCCGCATTCACTTCGGTTATGGCTGCGTCGATGTTCGCAAGTGTATCGCTCATTGGTCAAAAAACCTTGGGCTTCTTGGTTTACGCCTGGCCCCGTTTCCCCGAAACCTTCTTCCGTGTCGGACGTAGCGCTTTGCCTACAGCAGCGGTGCCTGGCAGAGTCATGGCAACGAGGTTCTCGCCAACCGCATTTATTCTGAAGGCTCCTCCACCGGCCCGGTCAAGGTAGCCCTGCATGCGCGCATTGCTCAGCGGCACATAAGGTTTGCTGAAGCGATCCCAGCCAGCAAGCCGGGCAGCATTCTGTAGGTCGTCTGCAACGATGGTTTCTTTTCTGTCAGTCAGAGGCGCCTCGAAGCGATAGTAATAGGCAACCACGGTAGCAAATTGGATGTCGCTCTTAGGGTTCTTCTCTTCCACAAAAGTCTTCATGTCCTTGTGTCGCGGACTCGCACCCGGGGTATGTCCTTGGTGGCCTGCTTGGGCCAAGGATGCTGCTGAATGCTGCGCTGACGGTGTCATCACAGGTGTGCTACTTCCGCCGGGTTTAGCGACGAGGTCAAGGCTCTCAGCCACCCAACGCATGATTCGCTCCTGTTCGACCTTCTCGCGAGCTCGAAGGATGCCCTTGATCTCCTCAGCAGCCATGAAGTCTGATTTCGGCGCTGGTTCAATTGTTGGCGACATGAGTTGCCTCCTTAAGAATCCGCTGAATGGAACATCTGAACCAAGTCACGGCTTGATGCCGCAACACCGCAGTCGATGCTACTGCCTCTTGCCAGTCCTGTCAATGGCGAGAAACGGTAGGTGAGAAAACGGGAGGTTCTGGATAGGTTGAGATCGAACCGGACCCTGAGCAACGTAAGTCTTGCTGTTACAAAGAGAAAGTCCTTCGATGTGCTAGCCGAAGGGCATCCTTTAGTTTCTGGTCGGGGCGGTGGGATTCGAACCCACGACCTCGTGGTCCCAAACCACGCGCGCTAGCCATGCTGCGCTACGCCCCGGTCCGAGAAACTTATAGTCTCATTGAACGGGTTTTGCAAGTCTCCGTAGCGTACGCGTGCGCCCGCCCCGACCAATTTGGCGGTGACCGCTGAGCGAGGCAGACCCTCCCTCATTCTTTTCCCCCATTCCGCACCGCCTATCCGCTAGAATTGAATTGTGCAAAGTGCATGGTTGCGCGGCG
>JAPLGX010000130.1 GCA_026389925.1 Chloroflexota bacterium | reverse complement strand
CGTCCAGGCGCTTCTGGAGGGGCGTGCCCAGGCCAAACATCGCCCAGAAGATGGCGGCAGACTTGGCCTGAGCGTACAGGCGCGCGGCCGCGCGTATCTGCTCGGCCGGTACGCCGCTCACCTTCTCCGCCCACTCCGCAGTGCAGGCGGCCAGCGACTCGCGGTAGGCCTCGAGGTTCTCCGTGCGCGCCTCCACGAAGGATTTGTTCTCGAGTCCTTCGTCGAGAATCACTTTGGCCATGGCATTGAACACAGCCGTATCGGTGCCGGGGTGATGCCGCAGGTGCATGGCCGCGAACTTGGCGAGTTCGATTTCCCGCGGGTCGACCAGGATGAGTTTCGTCCCGCGTGTGCGCACCGCCGCTTTCATTTCGAGGGCAATGACCGGATGGGCCTCGGTGGTGTTGCTGCCCGTCACCAGCAGCACCTCTGTCGTGCACGCATCACGGATGGAGTTGGTCATGGCGCCCGAACCGAGCGTAGTGGCCAGACCGGCCACAGTGCTGGAGTGTCAAAGACGGGCGCAGTGGTCTACGTGTCCGCTGCCCACGATCCCGCGAGCCACCTTCTGCAGCAGGTAGTTCTCCTCGTTGGTGCATTTGGCCGAGGTCAGGAAGGCAATGGCACCCGGGCCGTGCTCGCGCCGGATCGCCGTCAGGCGTTCCACCACGTGCCCCAGCGCGGACTCCCATTCGGCCGGCTCAAGCGTGCCATTGCGGCGGACCCAAGGCGTGCGCAGACGGTCCGCCGAGTGCACAAAATCAATGCCGAAGCGTCCTTTGACGCACAGGTTGCCGTGGTTTGCGGCGCCCTCGAAATCCCCTGTCACGCGCACGATGCGGTCGTCCTTGATGTGCAGGAAGAGGCTGCACCCTACCCCGCAGTATGGGCAGATCGTGCGCACCTGCCGCTCTGGCTTAATCATCCGATCCTCCTCGTGCGTGACTTGGCGGCGGTCGTCGCCGCCATGCTTTTCTTGCTTGGGCAGACAATGCCCGGGGCAGGCTCCACCCGCACGATGTTGTTCTGGTGGACGTGCAGGTTCAGCCCGCAGCCGACGCCGCAGTTAGGGGCACGTCGTGTGGACCGCTCGCTCGGCGTGCAACACCTCAGCCTTCCGCGGGCACGCCCACCGGCAGACGCCGCCTGCGCCCGCGCCGCGTCTGGGTGAACACGGCTTGCGGATCCAGCCCCTGCTCCATCAGGAATTCGCGTTTGGCCTTGAGCGCCCCGGTCGGGCACACCCCGACGCACTGGCCACAGAAGACGCACGTCGTTTCGGGCATCGGGTGGCCAAAGAAGGTGCCGATCTGGGTGTGGTAACCGCGCCCATCGAAATCGATAGCGAAGGTGAACTGCGCATCCGCCGCACACACCTGCACGCAACGCCAGCACAGAATGCATCTGGCGTAGTCGCGGACGTACATCGGGTTGTCGTCTTTGAGGGCCGGCGCCCTCCGTTTGGCCCCGGGGAAGCGCTGCGGGTCGGCGCCGCACTCCCGCATCTGCTCCTGCAACTCGGGCGCTTCCGACAGGTCCACCGAAGCATTCAGCATCTCGAGCAAGGTGCGGCGCGCACGCTGCACCCGCGGGCTGTCGGTGTGGACCACCATGCCGGAAGCGGCCGGGGTGACGCAGGACGGCGCCAGCACGCGCATCTTCTCCACCTCCACAACGCACTGGCGGCACAACCCGTTGGAGGTGGTGTGGTCGTGGTAGCAGATCGTGGGGATGTTGAGCCCGAGTTGGCGCGTGGCCTGCATCAGGGTCGTGCCCGGCGCCACCCGCACTTCGCGGCCGTCGATCGTCAATACAATCTCATCACTCATGGTTTCTCCTCAGGCTGCCGCAGTCTTCGCTTCGAACAGCGCCGGCCACAAGCGCATGGCGCTCAGCACGGCGCTGGCGGCGGTCTGCCCCAGCCCGCAGATCGAGGCGTCGGTCATCGTCCATCCAACATCCTGCAGCCGGTCCACATCGCCGCTCGCGGGGCGCCCGCGGGCCACGCGCTGGAGCACTTCCAGCTGCCTTTGCGTGCCGATCTGGCAGGGATAGCACTTGCCGCAGCTCTCCTCGGCAAAGAACTCGCCCAGCTCGAGCAGCACCTGGCGCATGTCGCGGCGCTCGTCGAACACCATCACCACACCGGAGCCAAGCGGCAGGCCCGCCGATTTCAAGTCCTCGAACGTCAAACGCACGTCGAGCTTGTCGGGCGTGGCGAAGGCACCTGCCGCACCGCCCATAAGCACCGCCTGCAGACCGCGGTTCCCGGGGACGCCGCCGGCATGCGAAAAGAGCAGTTCACGCAACGTCACGCCGAAGGGCAGTTCGTACGATCCAGGGCGTGCCACATCGCCCGACACGCAAAACAGCTTCGTGCCCGGCGAGCCCTGCGTGCCCAGGCTGCGGTACTTTTCCACGCCCAGGCGCAGGATGACCGGCACCGTGCACAGCGTCTCGACGTTGTTGATGACCGTCGGCTTGCCAAACACACCGAAGGTCGTCGGGAAGGGCGGCTTCATGCGCGGTTGGCCGCGCTTGCCCTCCACCGCCTCGAACAGCGCCGTTTCTTCGCCGCACACGTAGGCCCCGGCGCCGGCCCGCACCTCGAGCTCGAATTCGAAACCCTTGCCCAGGACGTTCGGGCCCAGGACCTTCGCCCGGCGTGCGGCCTCCACCGCCGTGCGCGCGGCGCCGAGTGCGCGGGGGTACTCCCCGCGGATGTACCAGATGCCGCGCGTGGCACCCACCGCGTAGCCGGCGATAAGCATGGCCTCAACGATGCTGAAGGGATCTTCCTCCATCAGCGCGCGATCCTTGAAGGTGCCCGGCTCCGATTCGTCGCCGTTGCAGACGATGTACTTGGGTTCACCCGCGGCCCGGGCAGCACCTTCCCACTTGACGCCGGTGGGGAAGGCCGCACCGCCCTTGCCAATCAGGCTGGCCGCCTTGACTTCATCGATGACCTGCTGCGGGGTGAGCTCGAGCGCCCGCTCCAGTCCCTTGAACCCGTCATGTTTCCGGAAATCGCGGAGCGAAGCCGGATCCACCACGCCGCAGCGGCCGGTGAGCCAGCGCGTGTCGCCGTAGATCAGGCCGCGCGGCCGACGGCCCCCGCCCCGGAGAATATTGCCCACGCTCTCCGCTTCGGCCTGGGCCACAGGACGATCGCCGACCAGCATGGCCGGCGCGTGTTCGCACAGGCCCAGGCACGGGGCCGCTTCGACGGAGAAGCGGCCATCGGCGCTGACCTGGCCTTCCTTCAATCGCAGCGTCTTCAGTGCCGCGCGCAGCGTCTTGTGCGAGCCGGCCATGCTGCAGGCCGGGCTGGTGCAGACGCGGACGACCGTGCGTCCGGTGGGCTCCGAAGTGAGCATGGAGTAGAACTCGATGACGCCGTGCACCTCGGCCAGCGGAACGCCGAGGGCCCGACCGATCCGCTGAGCCACGGCCGGGGGCACGTGGGCGAACTTGCGCTGCGCCGCGAGCAGCGCCGGCAGCAGGGCTTCGCGGCCCCGGCCCTCGAAGGGTGCGATGAATGCAGTGATCTGGCGTGGAGTGATTTCCGACGATGGCATGCAACCTCCGCGACGTGAGTCTACGGCCAGTGGGCGCTCGGCCGTTCGGTGTTCAGGCGAAGATGGATTGAGCCTGCGAAGGACGCGTCCGAAATCAGCCGTCGGACGGGAGCGCGCAGAGCGATCAGGCGGGTGCGCGCCAGCCCCCTTCGGGTACGCTGATACCTCTGATTTTATCATCGGAGCGCAGGGCCGTTGGTCACGAACTGGCTGCGCCGTCTGTCACGCCGATAGGTCGCCGTCCGGCGAGGTGTAACGCTTCTGCCACTCGTACAGCAGGTTGAGCGCCTCGATGGGGGTCAGCCCGGGAACATCGAGGTGGGCCAAAGCCTCGCGCAGCGGGTCGTTGCCCGAGACGAAGCTGAGCTGCAGCATCTGGGGTCGGGGTTTGTCGGCCCGCTCGCTTTGAGACTCGAGCTCGGCCAGGATCTCCTCTGCGCGGGCGATGATCGGCCGCGGCAGGCCGGCCAACTGGGCCACATGGATGCCGTAGGAGCGATCGGCGCCGCCGGCGACAATCTGGTGCAGGAAGACAACCTTCTTGCCCTGCTCGACCACGGCCACGTTGTAGTTGCGCACCGCCGGCAGGAACTCCGCCAGGCGGATGAGTTCGTGATAATGGGTGGCGAAGAAAGTACGCGCTTGCAGGCGCGGATGATTGTGGATGTACTCGATAACGGCCCAGGCGATCGAGACCCCGTCGTAGGTGGACGTGCCGCGCCCCACCTCATCGAAGATGAGCAAGCTGCGCCGCGTGGCATGGTGCAGGATGTTGGCGGCTTCGATCATCTCCACCATGAAGGTCGATTGCCCGCTGTGAATCTCATCCTGCGCGCCGATGCGGGTGAAGATGCGATCGACCAGGCCGATGCGGGCGGAGGTGGCCGGGACGAAGGATCCGATCTGCGCCATCAGGCACAGCAGCGCCACCTGCCGCAGGTAGGTGCTCTTGCCCGACATGTTCGGGCCGGTGATAACGCGGATACGCTCGCCGCCTTCGAGCACGGCATCATTGGGCACGAAGCGCTGGGGCGAGAGGAATTGCTCGACCACCGGATGACGACCGCCCACGATTTCGAGCACGTCCTCCTCGACCAGCATCGGGCGCACGTATCCGCGCTGCACCGCGATTTCGGCGAAGGCGGCCACGAGATCCAGACGTGCCAGTGCGGCCGATGTGCGCTGCAAGCGCGGCGCGGCGGTGGCGAGGCTGCAGCACACCTCCGCAAACAAGCGGCCCTCGATCTCCCGGATGCGCTCTTCGGCATTGAGGATCTGCGCTTCCACTTCCTTCATCTGCGGGGTGATGTAGCGCTCGGCGTTGACCAGGGTCTGCTTGCGAATGTATTCGGGCGGAACGGCGTTGGCATTGGCGCGCGTGACCTCGAGGTAGTAGCCAAAGATCTTGTTGAATCCCACCTTGAGTGTGCGGATCCCCGTGCGCGCGCGCTCCTCGGCCTCCAGGTTGGCGATCCAGCGGCGTGCCTCGTGGATGCCCGCGACCGTTTGGTCGAGCTCCTCCGAGAACCCGCTGCGCACGACGCCGGTCTGTGCGAGCGTGGTTGGCGGGTCTTCGGCGATGGACGCCTGCAGCAGGCTGAGCACATCCGCGCACAAGTCCACTTCGTCCGCGAAGCCGGCCAGACCCGCCGCGGCCTCAAGCGCAGCGCGGACGGTCGGCAGCCCGCCCAAGTGCGCGCGCAGCGCCACCAGGTCGCGGGGTGTGGCATGCCCTGAGGCGGTGCGGTTAGCCAGGCGCTCAAGGTCGCCCAGTTTCCCGAGCGGCTCGCGGAAGCTCACTCGCGCCAGGCCGGCCTCGACAAAAGCCTGCACTTGGTTCTGGCGCGCCTGGATCGCTGCCAGGTTGAGCAGAGGCTGATTGATCCACACGCGCAGCAGGCGCGCGCCCATGGGCGTCGCGGTCTGGTCGAGCACGCCCAGCAGCGAGCCGTGCACCTCGCGCGAGCGGAGGGTCTCGGTGAGCTCCAGGCCGCGGCGTGTCGCGGCATCCAGCAGCATGAAGTCCGTCAGGCTGTAGTGGGCCAACCCGGCCAGCAGGCCGAGCGCCTTGGGCTGGGTTTCGCGCACGTACTGGACGAGCGCGCCTGCAGCGCGGGTGGCCATGGGTAGTCCGGCAAGGCCGAAGCCCTCCAGGCTGGCGGTCGAGAAGTGTTCGAGCAGCGTCTGCTCGCAGCGGCCGAGCTCGAACTTCCACGGAGGAAGTTCAGTCACCGCGACCGACGGTCCGTTGCCGAGGGCTGTGCCTTGGGGCACGAGCACTTCGGCCGCGTTGAGCCGGGCCAGTTCGTCACGCAGCACCTGGGCTGGATTCTCGCCGGCGGTGGCGGTGGCGCGGAATTCGCCGGTCGAAACGTCGGCATAGGCGATGCCCACATGGTTCTCCACGACGAGCGCTGCCACAAGGTAGTTGTTGGCGCGCGGGGCGAGCATCGTTTCATCCATGAGTGTGCCGGGCGTGAAGACGCGCACCACTTCGCGCGGCATAAGCCCGCCCACCGCGTCGCCTACCTGGTCGCAGATGGCCACGTGCAGGCCGCGGCTGATGAGCCGGGCGATGTAGCCTTCGGCGGCGTGAGCGGGGATGCCGGCCATGGGCACGCGGGTGCCCTTGGCCACGTTGCGCGAGGTGAGCACGATATCCAATTCGCGCGCGGCCACCTGCGCGTCTTGGTCGAACGTCTCGTAGAAGTCGCCCAGCCGGAAGAAGAGAATCGTATCTGGGTAGTCGCGCTTGATATCCAGATACTGTTTGCGGATCGGGGAGATGTCGTCGCTCATGCCGCCCGCTTGCGGTGCCTGATGCGATCGGACTGACGCGGGGAGTATATCCGATACTGCTGCGGGGCAACGGGGATGTTACTATGCTGGCCCGAGCATCCAGCCCGAACCATGGGCGACAGCTCGCGTCATTCTGCCCCACGATTTGACCAAATACCAGATCCCTACTGTCCCCATCACGCCAGCATTCACGCTGGTCGCATCTTGGCGATTCAAAGCAACTTTCCGACAAGGAATGAGTTGAGGGCGACGGCAAACAGAACAGCGAGCTTCCACATATAGGATCTTTCCTTTCGCATGCCTATGGCTACGAGGACAATCAGTAATGGAAGGAAATCCAGACTGTATCGTTGAGTATTCCATTGGACCCATCCATTGTTGTAGTAGAGCAGAACCCCAGACAGAATCAGCCCAATTGAAGCCCATATACCAATCTGCCATGAGGTCTTCAATCGGGCGCGAAGAGCGATGAGACAGAACGGACTTGCGAATGTCAATGAGGTTCCAAAGGGATCCATACCTATTGGGACCATGGTGCGAGGCCCGCCAAATACATAGGCCGGACCCTGCAAGAACATGTAGATGAGGTTGTATGGTACATACGCGATATTGAATAGACCGTATTTCTCCACTCGGGCTTGCAGCACGCCACTAAGCGCAATCATCGAATAGCCGGTTTCGAATACGTTTCCAAAACGCGCCCAATTGTAGATAAGGTAGCTGACAACACATACCCCTAACCCAATTCCAAACATGGCAATTCGCCATGGCCTGGAGAAGATCGAACCGTTCTGGGGGCTGGCCCAAAGCAGTATGACAATCCAGATACCTGCGAATACCGTTAACTGCCGGGAAAGAAACGCAAGACCCAGGAATAGCCCTCCAAGGAGCCCGTTTCCATACCTCAATGAAAACCATATCGAGAGAAACAGGCAGCAAACCGCAACAATATGAGAAAAATAGTAGACCATTTGACCTTGATTCAATGCAACCCAGTATCCTGTTCCCAGAAAGAAAGCCCCTGTTGCCCAAACAAGATCAGATCCCCCTATGCCTAGAGATTGAAGTATTCGGACCAATGAAAACAGGCTTAGAGCGCTAAGGATAATCCCGGCAAGTATCGCACTTGTGCCTGCCGGACCAAACAAAGCTACCTGCGGGATCAGGACCACTGCCGGAAACGGAGGATAGGGCACGAATACTTTCCCGTCATGGATTGCATTGTCAAATAGCTCGGATTCGATATCAAAACGCCCGTGCAGAAATGCATCTGCCAGTAGAGGATAATGACGATCGACTCCAGAGTCTTCCTCGATGAGTAGTGCGGGACGATACACTAGGGCAATGAATACCCCAACAACGCCAATCATCCAGGCATTTGTCTTGAGCACTCCCAACCAAGAAGGGCTCCTTATGCTCGGGGTTACAAAGCCGATCTGCTTCTTGTGATTGGACATGCTGCCCTCTGATGATCGCCTGTGTTCTTGTCGGGCAATTCCACAATTGCCACACAATCAGAGATCCATGAATCCGTGTCCTGGGACTCTCCCTCTTGTCCGACTTCCATTATACGGGTCCCTCCCTCCGCTCGCTCTTGTCTTCCTCCTTGTGCCCCCTCTGAAGTCACTCGGTTGGGAAGAACGAAGTCGTTGAATCCCTACTGCCATCGCATGACATGCAGGGCGGCCGCCAGGTAGCAAGCCTCTGCGGTCTGGGCGCTGTGGTGCTCGCAGCATGGGCTTTGGGCTGAATCGCGGGCAGCACATTCGCCCTTGTGCGCCCCGCGCGCCGCAGAGCAGCACCTCGCGTCTGCGACTGGTCGCGAGGGCTAGAGTTGGAAACAAGTGACCAAGCTCATAGTTCATGGGTTCAGCATGGGGGATTCTGTTGACAAGCCGACTGAGCGACCCTCGCTTACAGTACGTAAGCGCTTGCCCTATCTCGACGAACGTGCCGGTCTCTATGCTATACTCTGCCCACCTCAGAATCTTAAGGAGTGCTCTCCTATGCAGCATTTCCTCGCCGTGGCGGACCTCTCGCCGCACGAACTCGAGGACCTGCTCGAACTCGCCCTGACACTCAAGCAGGAACGGACCCATGGCGGCAACAAACCCATCCTGGCGGGCAAGGTGCTGGGCATGGTCTTTCAGAAGCCGAGCCTGCGTACGCGGGTTTCGTTCGATATGGCCATGCGCCATCTGGGCGGCGATGCGCTCTACCTTTCGCCGAACGAGGTAGGCCTGGGCCAGCGAGAATCCATCGCCGATGTTGCACGTGTGCTCTCGGGCTACGTGGACGGCATTATGGCGCGCGTTTTCGACCACCAGCACGTGGTCGACCTGGCCAAGTGGTCGCGCGTCCCCGTGATTAACGGCCTCTCCGACTACAACCACCCGTGCCAGGCGCTGGCCGACGCGCTCACCATCCGCGAACGGTTCGGGCCCCTGCACGGCGTGCGCGTGGCCTACGTGGGCGACGGCAATAACGTGGCCACATCGCTCCTGCACATCTGCACCAAGCTGGGAGCGCACTTCACCATTGCCACACCCGAAGGGTACGATCTGCCGGAGGCCGTGGTCGCTCGCGG
>JAPLGX010000446.1 GCA_026389925.1 Chloroflexota bacterium | reverse complement strand
ATTGCCGTCCAGCGTTGCCGCACCGAGGTTGGCCAGCGAGGGATCTGAGGGCAGGAGCCCGGCTATGTACCCCGGGCAATCAAGACCGCTCGCGGGCCAGACTTCATCCTGCCCACTCAGGAGCATGAGCAGTTCGCGCATGCTGTTGACAACTTGTTGCTGATCGCGGGCAGCCAGGCGCGCGAAATCCAGCGCATCCTCACTGGCGCGCGCGGCCTCGCTGCGCCGCTCGGTGATGCCGAAGCCCAAGACGACGGCGAAGGCCGGCAGAAGGGCGAGCAGCACCAGACCAAAGAGAGGCAGGCGCAGGCTGCGAAGCAATCTGGGGCGCATCCACTCGCCTGAATCTGTCATGCCAGGACCTCCCCCCCGGCAATACGCATAGCAGACACCTCTCGCATATTATGCGCCGACCCCTTACAAGTCCCTTACAAGCCTCTCTGACCACCATATATAGGGGGATGGTCGGTACAAAGTATGTCCACCGGAGGTGTCTCCCCCGGCCAGAGCGGTGGCGGGCATTGTCAAGTTGCAGGAATAGGCGGGGGAATCAAAACCGTGGCCCGACTGGCCACGGTCGCTTTGATCATGAAAGGCGGGTTTGATTTCGAGCGAGGCGATCAGCCGCCGGCCGCGAACATGACCGCGCGCACGGCATACTGCATGAGCGGCGCGGGCAGGAGGCCGAGGGCGAGCGTGGCCACGGCGGCCACGGCCACCACGCCCGCGGTCAGGCGGTCGAGGCGCACCTCGGGCGAGCCCTCGCGCATGTACATGGCGACGATCACGCGCAGGTAATAGTAGGCGGAGATGAAGGAGGTGATGACGCCGACGATGGCCAGCCACACCAGGCCGCCATCCAGCGCAGCGCGGAAGACGTAGACTTTGGCCACCAGGCCGGCGGTGGGCGGGATGCCGGTGAGCGAAAGCATGAAGATGGTCATGGCCATTGCGAGCAACGGATGCTTGCGCGCGAGGCCGGAGTAATCCGGCGGGGTGAGGCCCGTGCCGTATTCGCGCTCGAGGGCGACGACCACGCCCCACGCGCCGAGGTTGGTGACGGCGTACGCGAGCAGATAGAAAAGCGCTGCGGCAACAGCGCCCACGGAGGCGGCGCGCGTGCCGAGTGCGGCGACGGCCATCAGGATGTAGCCGGCGTGGGCGATCGAAGAGTACGCCAGCAGGCGCTTGAGGTTGGTCTGCACGAGCGCAGCCAGGTTGCCGACGATCATCGTGAGGGCGGCGAGGGTAGCCACGAGCGGAACCCAGGTGAGGCTCATCGCGGGCAAGGCCCAGGCGAGCAGGCGCAGGAGCGCGGCAAAGCCGCCGGCCTTGGCCGCCACCGACATGAACCCGACCACCGGGGTGGGCGCGCCTTCATATACATCGGGCGTCCACATGTGGAACGGAACCGCCGCGATCTTGAAGCCCAACCCGACGAGGATCAGCCCGGCGCCGGCGTAGCCGACGAGGGGCACGCTGCCGCTCGCGGTGAGCTGCGCAAGCTGCGCGGCGATGACCGGGAGCTGGGTGGAACCGGTCGCGCCATAGACGAGCGCGATGCCGTAGACCAGCATGCCGGTGGCGAATGCGCCCAGGAGGAAATACTTGAGCGCGGCCTCTTCGGAGGCCAGGCGCGGGCGGGCAAAGCCGGCCAGGACGTAGAGCGGGATGGAGAGCAGCTCCAGCGCCAGGAAGATGACGATCAGATCGGCGGCGGAGGCCATGAGCATCATCCCGCCGACGGTGAAGAGAAGAAGGACGTAGAACTCGCCGCGCTCGATTCCCATGCGCTGCAGGTAGGCGTAGGCGAGCAAGACGCCGGCCAAGCCGCACACGGCGAAGAGCGCGCTGAGAAGCGCGGAGAATCCGTCGACCACGACCATGCCGTTCATTGCGGTGGTGGGTGTGGTGCGCCAGAAAAGGGCGAGGGCCAGGGCGACGAGGAAGCCGAGCGCCGCCAGGCCGGCGGTGATGGCTTTGCGCCCCGGCGGGACGAAGAGGTCCACGACGAGGAGGATCACCGCCCAGGTGAGGGTGGTGAGGAGAGGCAGGAGAGGAAGAAGATCCTGAAGTGTCATCGACGGATTATCGCCTCGCGACTCTTGCGCCGGCGCGATCACGAGTGAGATGCTGGATCGCGTCCCAATACTGGGGCAACGACCCCACCCCTGTATCCCCTCCCCATTTCATGGGGAGGGGAGGTTTCTTTTTTTGTTGGGGAGTTGAGGCGGAGTGCGCCCTAACTCCCCCTCCGGGTGTCCCCGTAACGGGTGGCGTTCTTTGCGATTCGTCCAGCAATGACGGATATGTCCTTCGTGCGCCCGCCACCTGAAGAACGCCCCCTCCCCTTCATCCCCTCCCTACTCCGTGGGGAAGGTCAAGGTTTTTCTTTGGGGGGATGGGGGCAGAGAGCGTCCCCATCCCCCATGGTGAGAGTTGCCGTAACGGAGCCCGCGAATCCGATTCTGGTCTCTGGGCTCCTATAGAGGAGAGTCTCTGTGATCTCTGCGTCCTCTGTGGTCAAAGCTCTCGGCGTTCTCCCTGGCCTAGAGGTGCGGCCGGCAAGTCTTGCGATAGAGATGTAGTGGGAGCAGATGCCCTTCGCTAGCATGTTTTTAGGTCGCCATCCCGGCAGATCATCGAGAAAGTGCGGCCGCTGACCGTGCCGTCCCATGCCTGTCTTTGCA
>JAPLGX010000445.1 GCA_026389925.1 Chloroflexota bacterium | reverse complement strand
AGAAGTTCGCGGCACTCGCGGATCTCGTCGTCAACCATCTGCATTCGCCGGACATCCTCGCGGTTGAGGAGATCCAGGACAATAACGGGTCGACGAACGACACGGTCGTTGCGGCGGATGTCACCTACACGATGCTGATTGACGCAATCAGCGCGGCCGGCGACCCGGGGTACAGCTACAGGCAGATCGACCCGGCAGACGACCAGGATGGAGGCGAGCCGGGAGGCAACATCCGCCAGGGGTTCCTGTATCACCGCGGATCGGGCCTTACCTTTTACGACATGCCCGGCGGGGATGCGACAACCCCAACGGCCGTGGTTGGGAGCCCGGGCGCGCCGCATCTCAGCTTGAGCCCGGGGCGGATCGATCCCACAAATCCGGCGTTTGACTCAAGCCGCAAGCCTCTGGCAGGGGAGTTTGTCCTGCGTGGCGAGCATCTCTTCGTCATTGCCAACCACTTCAACTCCAAGGGTGGGGACGATCCGCTTTTTGGCCGCTTCCAGCCGCCGGTCCTCGCAACCGAGGCCAAGCGCCTGCAGCAGGCGCAGGTCGTGAAGAACTTCGTGGACAGCGTGCTCGCGCTCGACCCCGAGGCCTGGGTCATCGTCCTGGGTGACCTGAACGACTTCCAGTTCTCGGCGGCCTTGACGACGCTCGCGGGCGGTGTGCTGACCAACGGAATGGATGGACTGACGGAGAGCGAGCGCTACAGCTATGTCTACGACGGCAACTCTCAGGCGCTCGACCACATCCTGTACAGCTCCGGGCTGTCCTCGCGCTTCGTCTCATACAACTCAGTTCACGTCAACGCCGAATTCGCGGACGGGGTGAGCGACCACGACCCGCAGCTCATGCTGCTGGACTTTGCCGAACGCCTCTTCCTGCCGCTCATCCTTCGCTAGCTGGCCGGAGAGGGCCTGCGCTTCCGTGCTGCTCTTCTGCCCGCGCGGTGTGGCCGAGGTATCTAGCTTTCCCCGGCCTGCGCGTCCAGGATATCGGCGATCTCTGTCACCTGGTCCATCAAGGCGCGATGCCAGTCGGCGAAGCGCGAGTAGCGGTGGACCACGCCCTCGTGCACCCATTCCACGTGCACCGAACGCAGTTTCCCGGCGTGGTCGGCGACGAAGTCCCGGAAACGCTTGACCCTGGCGTTCGCTGAGAGGCCCTGGTCGCGGAAGAAAACCTCCAGGCTGTCGCCGCCGAATGTCTCGTCGGCATCCTCCACCAGCTGGGCCAGGTCGTCCAGCACGTCCGGCGGCTCGAGCGTGTCAGTGGAGAGGTACACCATGCGCACGCTCAGTGCAGCGGCCAGGTCGAAGAAGGCGGGCAGTCCGAGTTCGACAGGGAAGAAGACGACGTGCCCATCGGCGATGATCGAGTCGGGAAAGGTGAGCAGGCCGCGGCGGGTGATGTGGTCGCGCACCTCCGCCAGAAAGCGGGTCATCGGGCTGTCGGTTTCTTTCATTGAGTTCACCCTCCTGAGCGAGAGTCGCTCGTCTCTTGTGCCGGCCCGTTGTCGCCCGCAACCCCGAACGACTGCAGCCCTGCGGCCAGC
>JAPLGX010000287.1 GCA_026389925.1 Chloroflexota bacterium | reverse complement strand
GCTGAGAAAGGGCCCATCGTGGATTAGGCCGAATTCGATCGCAATTACATTCAGAAACCAATCGCTGAGCTGGTCAAGAAATATGATGTCAAGTGGCCACGGGGCGTCCTTGTCCCAGATGACAACGAGCTCGCCGACCGGGTGTTCCTTGCTGGCCTGGAACTGGCCCGAAGTACTGGCATCTACTGTGTCGATACTAAGCGCAGGATGGTCTTCAGCCAAGACGAGCTAGATGAAGTGATCACCGACTCGCCCTCCAAAGTGGTGATCGGCGTGGGGGAGGACGCTACTGCGATCGAGGCGCGCCGGCCAGACGAAGATAGCCGGGTCGCCGTCTGTGGCGGAGCATACGGCATACCCGTACGTGAGCACATGTTCGTCCCCATCATGTTGAGCTACGCCCAGGAACCGCAAATCGACTTCATCGACAATGCTTCGCTAGTCTCAACCTACGGTCGTCCCATCCGAGCACGTTCGCCGTGGGAGGCTGTTGCGTGTTGGCAAGAGGTCGACCTGTCTTTTGAGGTGGTCCGGCGAGCGGGCCGCCCGGGAATGGCCATCGGCTGTGCCGAGAACTCGCCGACGGCCATCGGCGAGCTCTCCTCCACCTCCATCGGGGGCTTCCGTCCCACGGACTGGCACCATGCCGCGCTGGTTAGTGAGCTTAAGACCACCTACGAGCAGTTGACCAAAGCGGTGCATTTTGCGCGCACGGGATCGCACATTCACACCTTCGCCAATCCTATCTACGGAGGCTATGCCGGCGGGGCAGATGGCATGGCGGTGACAATTGTGGCCAGCTTGATCATGATGCAGGCAGTTTACTTCGGCTGCACTGTCAACAATGGACCCACCCATGCCATGCTGAGCTGTGACACGCACCCAGCAATGATCCCGGGCATTGCGGTGGCGCTGCAGGGCATGAACCGCAACACCAGGCTGCTCACGACGGCCTTCGCCCGCACAGCTGGGGGGCCAGGGACGACCAGCGTCCTCTATGAGACAGCCGCATTGGCGATTGCCGCCGTATCTTCTGGTATCGCCTTAATGGAAGGCGTACAGTCGGCGGTGGGCACGCATCAAGAACACTGTAGCGGCTTGGAGGCGCGCTTCACTGCGCAGGTCACGCACGCGGCCGAGAAACTGACACGCAAGCAAGCGGATCCGATTGTTGGGCAATTGGCTGCCAAGTATGCGGACGGACTGAAGTCTCAGCCGATCGGCAAGCCATTCGAGGAGGTCTACGACGTCGCCACGCTCAAGCCGCTTCCTGGCTGGCAGGGGACCTATGAGAGAGTGTGCGATGAGCTCGCAGAGATGGGGTTGGAGATCCGGGCGCATTGCCTGTCGAAAACAACCAGTCTCTCGGAGGGATGATGACCAACGATCTAGAACCGCTGCGCAACTCTGAGCGAGTTCCTCTCCATGCCAAGGCATTCAAGGCGCTTGAAGACTGGATTAGGTCCGGTCGGTTCAAGCCAGGGGAGAAGCTCCCGTCAGAGGACGAACTTTCTGACAGGCTAGGCATCTCTCGCTCTACGCTGCGGGAGGCTCTAGGGTACCTGGAAACCCACGGTTTGATCTCCCGGCGCCAAGGAATAGGCACGTTTGTCACTCATCCGTACGGTACTGGTTTGATCGGTGGCTTGGAAAGGCTTGAGCCGTTCCGCCGGGTAT
>JAPLGX010000320.1 GCA_026389925.1 Chloroflexota bacterium | reverse complement strand
TCCTAGGCCGTAGTAGATGTTCTTGTTCTTGCCCGTTACTCCAACGGATTGGGACATATCGAGGGAGAAAGACATCAGGCCGCTCCATACATACTCGAATTCAACATCCCTCAGCGCAGGGTAGATCTTGACCAGCTCCTTCTTCAGGGCCTTCCTTCTCTTGTCCAGATTCTTCTTGTAAGTGATACCGTCGTTGAAGAAGTACTCTGCATTGCCTGCCCCGATAGTTATCCTGTCGTCCTCCGTTGTGCCAAAATGGAATAGGTAGACATGATCGTCGTGGAAGGGGATTCTGCTGTTCCAACCTATTCTCGAGAAGGTGCCTTCTTCGAGTTTCGTCGTTGCCGCCATTTCGGTGTGAGCAACGATGACCCTATTCCTGAAGAAGCCTAGCTTCGTCGTGTACCCGTCCGTGCCAAGGACCACGGCATTGGCGTACACGGTGTGATTCTCTCCACCATTCCCACCAACGAGCAATCGTACGGGTCTGCCCTCATTGATCTTGAGGATCGGACTGTTCTCATAGACGACAACACCCAGGCTCTCTGCCGCCCTCTTTAGAGCCAGCACCATCTTCATCGGGTTCACTTCGGCAGCGTTCGGGTCGTACAGGCCCCCTGCATACGCTGTGGTGCCAATCTCACGCGCAATCCGATCCCTGTCCCAGTACTCTATCGGGATCCCCATCGATTCTGCTTTCTTCGCGTAGTTCTTTGATTTCTCAGTTCCCTTCCTGTCAAGGTTGGTCATCAGGGAACCGCTGAATCTGATGTCCGCTACGAATCCCTGTGCCTTCATCAGCTCCGCGATCTCTTTGATGCACTGCACGGTGGCATCGTACGTTTGCTTGTGGCTTTTCGGGTGTACCATGGCCATGTAGTCGATGCTAGGCTGATTGAGGCACATCCCACCGTTTCTCCCCGATGCGCCGTGTCCTGCGCGTTCAGCTTCCAGCACCACCACTTCTTTGTCGGGCTGGAGTTTCTTGATATGATACGCTGATGACAATCCAGTGTATCCAGCCCCTATCACTGCGACATCGACCTTGATGTCATTCCTGAGCGAAGGATTCCTGGGCAGATTGTCAATCTTCCAGAGGCTTAGGTTTTCGTCAAGTCTCATCCTGCAGTCCTCCCCTTCACATCCAGTCTACGAGTTGCAGCACTTCATAAGGAGAATGCCATTCATTCCCCTTCATCCTTGCGCTTCAGACATTAGACTCGGCAGCAACTTTTATTACGCCTGGAGCGAAATAGGGCGTATAGGTGGAGTGCATGTCCATCAAGGCCTCGGAGGAGTTCAGAATCGCTCTCGTCCAGATGAAATGCTCGCCGAGACCTGAGAAGAACATCGCCGCCGCGAAGTCCGCAATAGCTGCCTCGTCTGCGAGAGATGTGGACCTTTTGATACTGCCCGAGCTGTTCTCGAACCGATACGTGGGCCAGTTCGAAGACCGGGAAGCTCAGACATCGAATCTGCCAGATCACAAAAGGCTCTTGGCCGAGTTCAGAGAAATCTCGAAGGAAGCAGGCGCTGCGGTGGCCGTGCCGTTCGCGGAGGTCGTAGACTCGAGGACGTGCTACAACTCGCTCGCGCTGATAGACAAGAGCGGGAGAATGAGAGCCTCGTATCGCAAGATCCACATTCCAAATTCAGAGGGGTACAGAGAAGACCTTTACTTCAAGCCGGGAGACTTGGGATACGTCGTCGCCCGTCTAGGCGATGTCAAGGTCGGCCTTGGGATATGCTGGGACCAATGGTTCCCGGAGGTGTCCAGGACATTGGCTCTCAAGGGCGCCGATCTGCTGATCTACCCCGGCGCGATAGGCTCCGAGCTAGTGAGGACGGATTTCGACTCGCGCCCCGAGTGGGAGCTGGTGATGAGGGCGCAGGCGATAATGAATCGGGTGTTCGTTGCCGCCGTGAATCGCGTAGGTCAAGAAGAGGCAATCAGGTTTTATGGAGGTAGCTTCGTCGCTGACCCGTGGGGAAAGGTACTCAGGCGCGCGTCCACGAGCCGCTCAGAGACGGTGTTTGTGAAGCTTGATCTGTCGCAGGTCCGGGATGCCCGGTCATTCTTTGGGTTCTTCGAAACGCGCCAGCCGCACACCTACGGAGACCTGATGAAGGTGAGGGGGTCGACGCATGGTCGAGAGAAGAGCTAGCGAGGAGGCGCAGCGGACGCCCGCAGAGGACGGATTCTCCATGCCCCCGGAATGGGGTCCGCATGCTGGATGCTTCATCTCCTGGCCGTGTAGGGAGCTCACTTGGAAGGGACACTTTGAGGACGCGAAGAGCGCCTACTCCGCCGTCATAAAGGCGATTGATCGGCGTGATCCCGTGAGTGTTCTCGCTGATCCCGTTACCGTTCAGGAGGCGCGAAGGAGACTCGGCGCCGAAGCGGAGATACTCGAGATAGCGCTTGATGATTCGTGGGCAAGGGACAACGGTCCGATCTTCGTTCGGAGGGAGGACAACAGACTTGCGCTTGTGAATTTCAGGTTCAACGGTTGGGGTCGTAAGCAGCCGTGCGAGAAGGACGACAAGCTTCCGATCCTACTGGCAGAGCGAATGAGGATCAGGCGTTACGATGCGCCCATGATCCTCGAGGGCGGTGCGATAAGCATCGATGGCGACGGGACGCTGCTGACGACCGAGCAATGCCTGCTCAATGTCAACCGCAACCCTGGCATGTCCAAGAAGGAAATCCAGCAGATCCTCGCCAGTTATCTAGGCATACGAAAGGTGATCTGGCTCGCAAGGGGGGTCGAGGACGACATGACTGATGGACACGTTGACGGTGTCGCCGGGTTCGCTAAGCCCCGTGTCGTGCTGGCTGCGCACACGAAGGATGGCTCTGATCCGAACCACCGGAACTTGGAGGAGAACATGGCTCGTCTCGAATCCGCGACCGATGCCAAGGGACGCGCCCTTGAGGTCGTGAAGATGGTCCAGCCACGGCCGATGCTGGTTGGTAATGTTCGCATAACGCCCAGCTATGTCAATCTGTACTTCGCCAATGGCGCCGTGGTCTTCCCAATCTATGGAATTCGAGAAGACAATCTAGCACATGAGACCCTCGCCTCTCTGTTTCCCGAGCGCGAGATTGTTGGTGTCAGGTGCGAGCACATCAGCATTGGAGGCGGGGATGTCCACTGCATCACCCAGCAGGTGCCCACGGGCCAGCCTCTGTATCCTTGATGCATAGCAGCGTCGCTGGCGAGGGTATTGAGGGAGCCTCTTTTGGCATTCCATCAATCAGAGGGCTGCTGCACCGAGCTGAGATCCAATCACACCCAGCTAGTATCCGATTTGCGTGGTGAATCTCGGTTTCCCTAAGCTGAGAGGATGCACCAATCTCCTGCGATGAATATCCGGATGATGCCTCGTTTCCAGAGATCACACGGGAAGCGCGCTCACGATTTTGAATGACGTAGATACGGTGCTGCCGACATGCCCGTTGTTGTCTATTGCATATGCATAGATTGTGTACGACCCCAGGCCATAGAAGCCCAACGGAGAGGTATATCGCACAAACGAGCCGCTGGTGCCGATTCTGTACCATATCGAAGCCACGCCACTTCCTGGATCGGAAGCCGTAATCACGAGGCCGACGGGCGCAAGATACTGGTTTCTGTAGTGTTCGCCGGACAAAGTCATTGTTGTCGTAGGACCTAGAGCATCCATCTGGATGGTGTCAGTAACCGTGGTCGTTCTTCCTGCTTTGTCGCTCACTTGATAGTACACCGTCTTTGTGCCATCACCTGAACTTAGAGTCCATGCCTTCGAGGCCGAATACGCTTCCCAAGCGCTCCAGGCAGTTCCATCGTTGCTATAGCGCACTTGATTCAGGCCAGATCCGCTGTCTGAGGCACTGAGTGTCAGGGTGGCTGATGTTGATGTAGTGTAGGTCTGTCCACCGTTGATACTCACGAATGCAACGGGATCGCTGAGGTCCAGGTAGATGGTATCTGACTGTGTGCCGGATACTAGACCGCCGTAGTCCATTACGCGAACCGCGACACTCCT
>JAPLGX010000270.1 GCA_026389925.1 Chloroflexota bacterium | reverse complement strand
ACTAACTGCTCCAGCTTGGCGCGGGTCAGTGTCATGACCAGGTGCTTGGGCCCCGACTGGTCGGCCGTGATGAAGGGCAGGTTGATCTCGGTCTGCATCACCGACGACAGTTCGATCTTGGCCTTCTCGCTGGCTTCCTTCAGGCGCTGCAGGGCCTGGCGGTCTTTACGCAGGTCGATGCCTTCCGTCTTCTGGAACTCATCGGCGATCCAGGTGATGACCCGCGTGTCGAAATCGTCGCCGCCCAGGAAGGTATCCCCGTTAGTGGACTTGACTTCGAAGACGCCGTCGCCGACGTCGAGGATCGAGATGTCGAAAGTGCCGCCGCCCAGGTCGTAGACCGCGAGGGTCTCGTCCTTCTTCTTATCCAGGCCGTAGGCCAGGGAGGAGGCAGTGGGCTCGTTGATGATGCGCAGCACTTCCAGCCCGGCGATCTGCCCGGCATCTTTGGTGGCCTGGCGCTGCGAGTCGTTGAAGTAAGCAGGCACAGTAATCACCGCCTGGGTGACCGTCTGGCCCAGATAGGCTTCCGCGTCGGCCTTGAGTTTGCCAAGCACCATCGCGCTGACCTCAGGTGGCGAGTACTCGCGCCCGCCCATGTGCACGCGGATGTCGCCGTTGGCGGCGGCCGAGATCTTGTAGGACACGAATTTGAGCGCACGCTGCACTTCGGGGTCGCTAAACTTGCGCCCCATGAAGCGCTTGATCGAGAACACCGTGTTCTCGGCGTTGACGATGGCCTGACGGCGCGCCAGCTGCCCGACCACCCGCTCGCCGGTCTTGGGGTTGACCGCCACCACCGACGGGACGAGGGGCGAGCCTTCGGCCGCAGGGATCACCTTCGGTTCGCCGCCTTCCATAACCGCCACCACCGAGTTCGTTGTTCCAAGGTCAATGCCGATAATTTTTCCCATGGGAAATCCTCTCCTTTGAGACCGGGCTGCCTAACGGCTCGCGGCGGGCGCGTCTACCTCATCGGGGGCCGCACGGGCCACGCGCACCAGCGCCGGTCGCAGCACGGTCTCACCAAGCCGGTAACCGGGACGGACCACGTCGATCACTTCTCCCTCGTGGTGGTCGCAGCTGGCCTCGTAGCTCAGCGCCTCGTGTTGTACCGGGTCGAACGCCTGGCCGCGCGCCTGGATGGGCTCGACGCCCTCCTCGCGCAGCAGGCCCAGGCACTTCTGATAGATCAGTTCTACGCCCGCCGCCCAGCCCTCGATGGCCTCGGGCGTGCGCGGCTCGCGCAGGGCGCGCTCGAAATCGTCGAGCACCGGGAACCAGCGCGCCAGCACGCGGCCGGTGGTGCGGGCCAGAGCCTCCGCCTGTTCGCGCTCGATGCGCTTGCGGTAGTTCTGCAATTCGGCCTGGGCCCGGCGCCAGCCGTCCAGATACTCGGCGGCCTGGGCCGTGAGCGTCTCCAGCTCCGACGCCTCACGCGCCTCGCCTGCCGGTTCGGCTTCGGGCTTCGGGTTGAGATCCGTCATGCCAACTCCCTGAGCGGCAGTGCTACTCGGAAAACGCTTCGGTCACCAGTTCGCTCATCACGGTGGCCACGTAACGCACCGCCGATATCGTTCGGTCGTAGGCCATGCGCACTGGGCCCAGCACGCCCAACGCGCCGGTGGCCAGGCCGGGCGCGCCGTAGCGCGCCACGACCATCGAGCAATCGCGCAGGTCCTCCCACTGGCCCTCGCCGCCGATCACGACCTGCACCCCGCCGACTTCCGGGCCGAGCACCCGCGCGAGAAAACCGCGCAGGAGGGTGTGCTCTTCGATGAGGTGCATCGCTCGCTGGGCGAGCTCGCGGTCGGCGAACTCGGGCTGGTTGAGAACGTTGGACAGTCCGTCGTAGATCACATCCGGGCGCGGGCTGCTATCGGCCCGGCGCAGCGTCTCGGCGACCAGGCGCAGGATCTCGGCCGCGAGCGGGTCGCCGTCTTGCATTATGCGTTCGACCGCCGCAGCATCTGCCCCCTGACAGCGAGTAGTGATCTGCGCCGCGATGCGCGTCAGCGCCTCTTGCGCGGGCGGCTCCACCGGGCTGAGCATCTGCTGCAAGACCTCGCCGCCTTGCAGGACGAGGATCAGCAGCACCTGGCGCGCCTGAACCGATATCAATTCAAGATGTCGCAGCAGCGAGCGATCGGCGCTGGGCGCGGTGACGACCGAGGCCACGCTCGAATGCTGCGCGAGCACCGAGGCCGCCAGGCGCAGCCACTGGTCCACATCGCCCTGGGCCTGATAGAACTGATGACTGATCATGCGCTTCTCGGCCGAGGGCAGGTCGGCATCCGCCGTCAGGCGCTGGACGAAGTAGCGGTAGCCGTCATCCGTCGGCACGCGGCCGGCCGAAGTGTGCGGCTGGCGCAGCATGCCGGCCTCCGTCAGGGCCACCATTTCGTTGCGCACCGTGGCCGAGCTGAAGTCGAGCCGGTAGCGTGCCACCAGAGTCTTCGAGCCGACCGGCTGGGCCGCCTGCACGTACTCACGAACGATCAGCCCGAGAAACAACTCCTGCCGATTGGACAGTTCCGGCACAGTTA